>USHZ01000097.1 GCA_900554595.1 uncultured Collinsella sp.
CAGTCCTGCGCAAGACGAAGGCCACATTAAGTGGCCTTCTTTGCGTGCGGAACTCATATCGAGCAAAAGCCCAAGCGGCCCTCTCGGCTCAGCCAAGTTGACGTAGTTGAGATGCAGCGCGCAGTCTGCTCACTCCTCGAAGTTCTTAGCGGAAATAATTCGAGCTGCAGCTTCGATTTACTTGCGATGGCGGTTGAGCCGCAACCCAGTTTTTATTGGACCTCGAACCCTATGCTCGATGTTCGCTTCGTTCATTGAGTTACCCTTTGCATGAGGCCGGGACATATCGTCCCGCCCGCAGTTTCGCAGGCCGAAGGCCGAGAATGTTTGAGGACGGGATGATATGTCCCAGCCTCCCGGGAGAGTTACCTATGAACTACGCGAACATTAAGTATTTCGACATTGCTGACGGGGAAGGCGTTCGTACTTCTCTGTTTGTGAGTGGGTGCCGTCGTGGGTGCAAGAATTGCTTTAACTCTGTCGCGTGGGACTTTGCTGCGGGCGAGCCCTTTGATCGCGCCGTCGAGGACAAGATTGTCGAGAGCCTCGACCATCCCTTTATCGATGGTCTGACGATTTTGGGCGGCGAGCCTATGGAACCTGAGAATCAGGCGGGGCTCGTTGATTTCATTGAGCGTGTTCGTGCCGCTTATCCTATGGGGTCGGGGAAGACCATTTGGTGCTTTACCGGTGACGTGCTCGAGGAGCTTATGCCGGGTGGTCGTCATCATACCGAGGTGACGGACCGCATCCTTGCCTGCCTTGACATGCTGGTGGACGGTCCGTTTGTTCAGGACCTGTACGATATTACGCTTCGCTTTAGGGGCTCGAGCAACCAGCGCGTGATCGATATGAACGCTACGCGCGCCCGTGCTGAGCGCGAGGGCCTTGCGCTTTGTGATGCGGTTGAACTTTGGCGTGATGATCCGGTCTATTCGACCCATACTATGTAGCTTGTGGTCGATGCCGGAGGGCGTGGTACCATAGCGCGAACGTGAAATCGGAAAAGTGAGGCCCAGATGGTCGATCAGGAAAAAGTCGAGGCCGCCATTAAGCTGTTGCTTGAGGGCATAGGCGAGGACCCAACTCGTGAGGGCCTGCTGGAGACCCCGGCGCGCGTTGCCCGTATGTATGGCGAGATTGCCGGTGGTATAGATCAGAGTGCCGAGGAGCATCTGTCCAAAACTTTTGCCGTCGCTTCGAACGATTTGGTTATCGAGCGCGACATCACGTTCTACTCGCTGTGCGAACATCATTTGCTGCCGTTTTATGGCAAGGCCGCCATTGGTTATATCCCTAACGGTCGGGTGGCTGGGCTTTCCAAGCTCGCCCGCACAGTTGAGGTCTATGCCCGCCGTCTGCAGCTGCAGGAGCAGCTGTGTGCACAGGTTGCCGATGCCCTCATGGAGTATCTTGCTCCCCAGGGAGCGATTGTGCTCATGGAAGCTGAGCATATGTGCATGACGATGCGTGGCGTGCAAAAGCCCGGCACCAAGACCGTGACGCTCGCTCGCCGCGGTGTCTTTGAGACCGATCCCGCGCTCGAGGAGCGTTTCTTTAGGATGCTAGGCCGCTAACCATGAGAGTCGTCAACGACTTTACATCGAAGACCGATGAGGGGACGTCGCGTCGCGGCTTTATGGCTTCGGGCCTGACCCCCTTTGGCGCCATGCCTCGCATTGATTACATTTGTGCCAACGGGCTGTTCCGGCGGCACCTGGGCAACATTGCACAGTTGGAATCGGGGCGCATCTTCTGCCGTCACGGTATTGACCATCTGCTCGATGTCGCTCGCATTATGTGGATCAAGAATCTCGAGGAAGAGCTCGAATTTGACCGCGAGGTCATCTACGCTACGGCACTTCTTCACGATATCGGCAAAGATGAACAGTATGAATCGGGTATATCCCATGATGTTGCAAGCGAGCGCGTCGCTGATGCAATACTCGCCGGCATGCCCGATGGCGTGGCGTTTGAGCCGGCCGATGCTGCAGCAATTAAGACGGCCATTCTGGGCCATCGAAAGCTGCGCGTGAACAGCCAACCGCTTGAGCGTCTGCTCTATGCAGCCGACAAAGCGTCGCGCGCCTGCTTTGCATGCCCCGCGCGCAATGCTTGCAACTGGAGCGATGATAAAAAGAACCTGTCGATTCGCGTGTAGTTAGTTAGTTTGCGCGGTCGGGGTTCTAAACGAAGGAGACGATCGCGATGAGTAACAAGAAACTGCCCGAGAATGCAACCAAGACTGAGGGTGCTGAGCTCGCCCGTCGTGGTAGGGGTGAAATTTCTACTGCGACGGCGGTGCCTCACGTGAGCTATGACGATCTGCGCCATGCCGATCGTATTGTTATTGACGGCCTTGAGGTTTTTGCCAACCATGGCGTGTATCCCGAGGAGAACGCGCTGGGTCAGAAGTTCATCGTGTCCTTGGTGCTCTATGCCGACCTGCGTGCAGCGGGGGAGCACGATAACTTGGACGCCTCGATTGACTATGGCTCGGTGTGCCACGATGTTGATGGCTATCTGCGCGAGCATACGTTTAAGCTCATCGAGGCGGCAGCCGAGGGGACAGCCCAGATGCTGCTGCGCCGCTATCCCTCGCTGCTTGGTGTGCGCATAAAGCTCGATAAGCCGTGGGCTCCTGTTGGCCTGCCCCTGGCAAGCTGCGGCGTCGAAATCGAGCGCGTGCGCTAACCGGTTCTAATACGTCTCCATGGGTGGCTGCTTGAGCCGCTGCGACAGAGCTCTATTGTTGGGGCAGTACGTGTCGAGCAGGGCGTGAAACCGCTGATTGTGGCTTGGCTCGAGCAAGTGGACGAGCTCGTGGGCGACAACCATGTCGAGGCATTCGACGGGGTAGGCGGCGAGCTCGCGCGCGATGCGAATGGCGCCGGTTTTGGGTGTGCATGAGCCCCAACGCGTTTTCATGCTGCGCACGGAGACGCGGGCCACGGTGACGCCCATTGCGATTTCGTACGCGTGCACGATGTCGCGTAGCGCCGATGCGACCTCGGACGCATAGAGCTTGTCGATGTGGGCTTGGAGCTCGTCGGACGTTAGGCCGTCGAGGATTGCGCGCCGCTTAGCCTGTGGGCTTTCGTCCGATTCGTCGGTACCCATAAAACTTGCGAAGGTGGCCTGCTTCGGCCGCGGTGCGGGTGATGCAAAGTTGTGATCGAGCGCATCTTGTACCGTGATGGGCTTGCCCCAAAGCGCAATGATGGACGAGGGGCTGAGCGGCTCATCGGCTGTCGTCTGACGTTGCTCGCGCTGGGCAAGTCGGCTGATAATCCAGGCGCTGTTGCGCTTCACAAACGCTTCGATACGCTCGCGGCTGGCGCCGAGCGGTGCGCTGGCGTGGACCTCACCGCTCGATGTGACGCGTAGGTTGAAGTTCTTGACGCGTTTTTTGGTAACGATGACGGGCAAGGACGTCCCATCCGGTTGGGATATGGAAATCGTAAATTGCTGCGTCAAAAGCGGTCCTTCAGATTGGGGACGGGCCGGCATGTCGGCCGTTCGGCATGCCGGCCCGCTCAAGGGATGTGAAATTAATAACGCTCGAAGAAGGCAAGCGCGTTGTCGCTGCAGAGCTTTTGCATCACGGTCTTGCCAAAGTGCTTGGAGAGCATGTTCTGGAATTCGGGCATCTTGCTGGCATCAGAGAGGAAGTCGGGTACCTTGGCACCGTCCCAGTCGCCGCCGAGTGCGATGACATCTTCGCCGCCCAGGTCGAGCCAGTGTTCGATATGGGCTGCCAGCTGGTCGAAGGTGACATCTGCGGCGGTTTTGTCGGTTGCGTCGTTGGAAAGGAACTCGCTGCAGTAGTTGAGGCCGACGATGCCACCCTTGTCGCGAATGGTACGGAACTGGTCGTCGGTGAGGTTGCGTTTGACGCCGCAAACCGCACGGGAGTTGGAGTGGCTGGCGACGAAGGGGCGCGTGGCGTGGGCGACAACCTCGTCAAAGCACTCATCGTTGAGGTGGGAGACGTCGAGCACCATGCCGGCGTGCTCCATCTGCGTAAGTGCCTCGATGCCGGCGGCGGTGAGGCCAGCGTGGGTATCGTGCCCGCTCGCGAGCGGTCCCTGCGCGTTCCAGCTGAGTGATGACATGAGTACGCCCAGACTCTTGAGCACCTCGATCAGCGCGGGGTCCTCGGCAAAGAACGTGGCGTTTTCGATGGTGTGGATGCAGGCGACCTTGCCGTCCTTGAGTGCAGGGCGAATGTCAGCGGCGCTGCGTACGTTGACCATGCGGTCGTGGTTGAGCATTGCCTGGCCGCTCATGTGCGCCATGATCTGCGCCTGGAAGCGCGCGGCGTGAGCGGTGGGAATCTCGTCGGGGACAAACGTGGCGAAGCACTGTGCCCACGGCGTGTTGCCGATCTTTGCGAGCGAGATGGCGCAGGCGTTGCCCTCGATGAGGTCGAAATCTTGCGGATGCGTTTCGTCGCCGGGGAAATAACCGTCGGTGCCGGCGGTAAAGCGCAGGTCGAGATCGAGCGTGGCCCAGCCGATGCGGTCGGCGGTGTCACAGTGTAGGTCAAATACGGGATATGCCATAGTTCCTCCGGTTGCAGCGTTTCTTTGCAAACTGTCTTTGAATTGTATGACTAGGGTATAGTTAGCGCCATATGTTCACGGCGGCTTGCGTTGTGCGCCGCCCTTATATACGGAGGTTTCCATGTCCAACCAGGGCAAGAAGGTCAAGACCCATTATCGTGGCACGCTCGACGACGGCACGCAGTTCGATAGCTCCTACGATCGCGGCGAGCCGCTGGAGTTCACCTGTGGCGCCGGCCAGATGATCAAGGGCTTCGACGCTGCTGTTGTCGACATGCAGGTGGGCGAGAAGAAGACCGTGCATATCCCGGCTGCCGATGCCTACGGCGAGCACAACCCCGAGATGGTCCTGACCTTCCCGGCCGAACAGGTTCCCAATATCGAGCAGATCGAGAAGGGCATGAAGCTCTTCCTGTCCACGCCGAGCGGCATGCCCGTTCCCGCCGTGGTCATTGACGCGACGCCCGAGGCCGTGACGCTCGACGCCAACCACGAGCTGGCCGGCAAGGACCTCAACTTTGATATCGAGCTCGTCGAGGTCGAGGGCTAGAGTATGCCTGAACGCTTGGTTTCGACGACATGCTTGGGAAATCTCAACGATCCGTCCTATGAACTCCTGCTTCGCCGGGAGCTGGGCGGTGTCTTTGAAGTTGACGAGCTGCTGCTCGATTGGGACCAGGCTGATGTATGCGCGTTTGTGGGCGTGACGGAGCTGGGGCGCACGATTGATGTTCGGCTGGATACTGCCGACGGCGGTCGTCTTGCCGATGGCGGCGTGCTCGCCATTGACCGTTCGGGCGTGGTGTCCGTGGCGGTTGTCGTGCGCCTGCGCAGTGCCGAGGTTTATTTGGTCGAAGTCGACCGCATGGATCCGATTGCACTCGCGCATGCGTGTTGGGAGATCGGCAACATGCATGCGCCGCTCTTCCGGGGTGACTCGGATGAGCATACCGTGCGCATGTATACGCCGGTGCAGCCTGTTTTGGGCCGCATGCTTCGGGGTGTCGAGGGTGTTCGGCTCTCGGTGGTTACCCGTGAACTCGATGCGGACCGGCGCTTTGCGTCGAGTGCGGCGGAGATCGTCGTGAGCATGGCTCCCGACTTTACCATCGTTAAAAAGACGCGCGGCTAAGTGCGCGTATGCGTAAGACGGGCTTTGAGGGGCGACCAATCAAAGTCCGTCTTGCTGTTGATAGGAGGCTTTGGGGGAAGCATATGGGTCTTGAGGGAATCAAGCTGATTGCATGCGATTTGGACGGCACGTTGCTGCATCCGGGGGAGCGCGAGCCGCGTTCCGAGGCCTTTGAGCTTATCGATGAGCTGCATCGTCGCGGTATCGTGTTTATGCCGGCGAGTGGCCGTCAATATGCGAGCCTGCGCTACCTGTTTGCCCCGGTGGCCGATGAACTCGCCTATGTATGCGAAAACGGAGCCCTGGTCATGAGCGAGGGGCGTGCCGTGGTCAAGCGTTCTATGGAGCGTGGCCTGGCCATGGATATCGCGAATGCCGTGGTCGCGTACCCCCATGCCAACGTGACCCTTTCGTGCGAGGGACACCTCTACACCATGAGCGGCAACGATGCGTTTGTTGACCACCTGCGTTATGAGGTCCATTGTGATGTGGCGGTAGTCGACCGTCCCGAAGACATTGACGAGGATGTCATTAAGATCGCCTTCCAGACGCCCGAGGCAGGGCAGCAGGCGGCGCTGGAGTATTTCGAGCGCCACTTTAGCGATCGAGTCGATGTCATGACATCGGGAACCGAATGGACGGACTTTATCGGTTTCGGTTCGGGCAAGGGCTCCGCGCTTGCCGATTACGGTCGTGCCCTGGGTATTTCGCCCGATGAGATGATGGCGTTTGGCGATAACGAAAACGACCGCGACATGCTCAACGTAGTGGGTCATCCCTATCTGATGGAGAGCTGCAATCCCTCTATGCGTGGCATCAACGACCGCGTCCGTTACGTGCGCACGGTCGAAGAAGAACTGCGTCGTCTACTTGCTGAGTAGGCATGTCCCAAACATCTACCGGCAGTCGGGGCAGAGACCCTCGAAGATGGTGTAGTGCGACGTGACGTGCCAGCCGATTTGCTCGGATGCCTTGGCGTCGAGCTGGGCATCGAAGGGGAGCGGTACATCGATGACGCGGCTGCACGAGGTGCAGATGATATGCGCATGCGGCTCGATCGTGCGATCGAAGCGGCTGCCGCCCGGCGTCTTGATGGAGAGGATCTCGCCGGCGTCGGCCAAGAGATTGAGATTGCGGTAGACCGTACCGCGGCTGATTTTGTCATCCTGCGCGCGCACGACGTTGTAGATTTCGTCGGCGGTGGGATGGTTATAGCTTTGGCGCACGGCGTCAAGAACCAGCTTTCGCTGCCTGGTATTCCTTCTTTGCACCGCCATGCGCCTCGCCTCTTTTCTATCAACGGTCGTAGGTAAATGATACCGTATTTAGCACACAATACTAATAACGAGGAATGAAACTGTCTTCATTGGCAAGTGGGGCTCGGGCCTGGGCGTCTACGAGGCGAAAACGCGTTCCCATGCGCTCGTAGGAGGCATGAAGCGCCTCGAGATGAGATAGGATGTTTGCCGGAGCTCCCTGCATCTCCATCTCGACCGAGCCGTCTTCCATGTTATGCACCCAGCCGGTGAGTGCGCGTGCCTGCGCGAGGTTGGTGTTGGTAAAGCGAAAACCGACGCCCTGGACTTGCCCCGCCCAGCGCAGGAAATAGCGCAGGGGAGTGTCTTGAGTGGCCTCGTCGCTTGCGAGCACAGTAAGCCTGCGGCGCAGCTCGAGCTCGACGTTTGATGGTTTTTGAGGCTCTCGACTGCCGCCGGTGACGCTGGAGAAGAACGTATCGAAGAAGCCCATCGCTAGGCCTGCTTGCCTGCGTCGGCCGGGAAGGTTATGCCGGCCTGCTGGCGCACGGCATCCATGATGCGCAATGAGACGAGCGTGACATCGCGGTAGTGTCCGAGCTCGTGGCGTCCCGCCGGGGTC
>USHZ01000098.1 GCA_900554595.1 uncultured Collinsella sp.
TCTCGGAAGGCACGTGCAGACCTTTCGTCATGGCCTCCTACCTTTCTTTCGGGCCTTACTGGCCGAATGTATCAGCGCCCCTCCGTATGGGACGCTGCTTGCTGACAGCTCTAGTTATATCCAAAAACTACCCGCAATTCCACCTCGCCCCCGAACGGTCAACAAAGTGCGATGAACGGTATATCGCATATGATTCCCCCATGATGCACTCCGGTTCTCTAAAGCAAGTTTTCAAAGGTAATCGTTCTTTTTTCTAATGAATTAAGCCAGATTGCACAAATATTTTCATGTTTAGGAATTGCATAGCTAGAACTGTTTTCTGCATATATATGTCGTTTGTCCATGATTCAATTTGGATTCGATTATATTCAGCTCGCAATCATTCTTATTCATACATCCTCACCAGTTGAGTATGGATATAGATTGTTTCAAAGCGGATCGGGTAGTTTGTTGCATGCCTTGACAGCGTAAGAAGTAGGTAAAGATACCGTTCGCACAATACGTCCGTGCCACAAGTCGACTAAATTGAGACAATACTGAATAGTGTTAGGCTACCGTCCCCTGTAGGGACTGAACGGACAGATGCATATGCCGAGCAAAATCGAAAAAAAGCAAGCCGCCGCAAAGCTGCGCAAACCTCCGCGCGACTTCTCGTACACGCAGAACCGAGAGCTCAGCTGGCTGCGCTTTGACAACCGTGTGCTCGACGAGGCTTTTGATGAGTCCGTGCCGCTGTTCGAGCGCCTTAAGTTCGTCTCGATCTTCGAGTCAAACCTCGACGAGTTCCTGATGGTGCGCGTGGGTGGCCTGTCCGACCTGGCCGAGCTCAAAAAACAACCTGTCGACAACAAGAGCAATATGACCGCCTCGGAGCAGGTCGAAGCTGTCATGGCAGAGCTGCCCGGGCTCCTTACCCGTTGGGAGTCCATCTTTAAGAGCATCGAAGGCAAGCTCGACACCCTGGGCGTTCACCGCGCGCGTGTCGATTCGCTTACGCCCGAGGAGCGCACCTTTGTCACCCGTTACTTCCAGGCCTACGTGTCGCCGGTCATCTCACCGCTGGTGATCGACCCGCGCCACCCCTTCCCCAACCTGCGCAACGGCGCACTCTACCTGGCCTGCGGCCTGGACAGCGTCACCGACGAGGAAAGTCTGCTGGGCCTGATCGAGATTCCCGCCTCGATGAACCGCGTGGTCGAGATCCCCTCGCCCACCGGCACCTACTCCTACATCTTGCTCGAGGACGTCATCCTCGCCTGCCTGGACAGCTGCTTTGGCTCCTATAAGCCGCTCGACCGCGCGCTCATCCGCGTCACCCGCAACGCCGACATCGATCCGGACGGTGAGGGCGTCGAGGAGGAAGAGGACTACCGCCAGCATATGAAGCGCATCCTCAAGAAGCGCCTGCGCCTGCAGCCGGTAGTGCTCGCCGTCTCGGGCTCACTCGAAAAAGCAACGCTCAAGACTATCCGCAAGGCGCTCGAGCTCTCGCGTCGCTCGGTCTTCACCTGCGATATCCCGCTCGACCTGGGGTATGTCTTTGGCATTGAGGGCAAGATTCCCGAACACCTGCGCAACGAGCTGCTCTTTACGCCGTTTAAGCCGCAGCCCAACCCCACCATCGACATGTCCCGTTCCATCCGCGAGCAGGTGCTGCAGCACGACAAGCTGCTCTTTTATCCCTATGAGGCCATGAACCCCTTCCTGGATCTGGTGCACGAGGCCGCCTACGACCCCGAGTGCATCTCGCTGCGCATCACGCTCTACCGCGTGGCCAAGCAGAGCCGCCTGTGCGAGTCGCTGATCGATGCCGCCGAGAACGGCAAAGAGGTCACAGTGCTCATGGAGCTCCGCGCCCGCTTCGACGAGCAGAACAACATCGAGTGGGCCGAGCGTCTGGAAGAGGCAGGCTGCACCGTCATCTACGGCTCCGAGGGCTTTAAGTGCCACTCCAAGATCTGCCAGCTCACCTATCGCGAGGGCATGGCGCTTACACGCCTGACGCTGTTGGGCACCGGCAACTTTAACGAGAAGACGGCCAAACTCTACAGCGACTTTATGCTCATGACCGCCCATCCCGGCATCGGCGAGGACGCCAACTTGTTCTTCCGCAACCTATCGCTGGGCAACCTGCGCGGCGATTACCGCTTCCTGGGCGTGGCGCCCGTGGGCCTCAAGCCGCTCATCATGCGCGGCCTGGATCGCGAGATCCAGCGCGCCCTCGCTGGCGAGCCCGCCCGTGTGTTCTTTAAGCTCAACTCGCTCACCGACCGTGAGGTCATCGACAAGATCGCCGAGGCGTCGTGCGCAGGAGTCCGCGTGGACATGATCATCCGCGGCATCTCGTGCCTCAAGCCGGGCGTTCCGGGCAAGACCGAGAACGTGCATGTCCGTTCTATCGTCGGACGCTTTTTGGAGCATGCGCGCGTTTACGCCTTTGGCGTGGACTCGGACATGATCTATCTGAGCTCGGCCGACATGATGACGCGCAACACTGAGCACCGCGTGGAGATCGCCTTCCCCGTGCTCGACCCCACCTGCCGCGCCCTGGTGCACGAGTACATGGGCATGCAGCTGCGCGACAACGTGAAGGCCCGCAGCCTCACGAGCGACGGCACTTGGGTCCCCGTGGAGCGTGCAGAGGGCGAGAAACCCTTCAACTCGCAGGAAGCCCTGCTGGAGCGTGCCTATCGCAACGCCGAGCCCGCCGTCGAGGTAAAGCCCGCCCCTGCTCCTGAGCCGCAGCCGGCCACACCCGAGGTCCAGAAGGTCCAGGCGACCGTCATTGAGCCCGAGCCTGCACCTGCACCTCAGCCCGAGCCGCAGGTCACCAAGCCCGCACCCGAGACGAGCGCCCGTCGCGATAAGCCCGCCGGCAAGACCAAGGCCATCGAGCGCCATCGCCCCGGTCGCGTGCGCATGGGCCTGGGCTTGATCGGCCTGGGTCTTAAGGCGCTCATTACCGGCAAGACGAAATAGTCGTTTGTAGAAGCAGTTTGTAGAAGCGCCCCGCATTTGAGGAAAGCCTCGGATGCGGGGCGCTTTTCCCTGCTACCATGGTGCGAACAACAACACGAATGACAGGCAGGAATATGAAGCTCACTATAGAATCGATGACCTACGGCGCCGACGGGCTGGCGCACGCCGACAACGGCAAGGCCGTCTTTGTGCAGGGTGCCGTGGCAGGCGACACCGTCGAGGCCGAGGTCGTACAGGACGGCAAGTCATTCATGCGCGCCCGCACCACCGAGATTCTGGAGCCAAGCCCCGATCGCATTCAGCCTCCCTGCCCCTTCGTGAGCATCTGCGGCGGCTGCTCGTGGGGCAATCTCTCACGCACGGCACAGCTCACCGCCAAGGAGCAAAACCTGCGCTCCACGCTCGAGCGCATCGGCAAGTTCGCTCCTGAGCTGGCAGATGAGTTGGTACAGCCCATCTGCCACACCAAGGACGACTGGGGCTACCGCAATAAAATCGAGCTCGAACCGACCGTCGTCAACGGTCGCGTGCGCCTTGGCATGCACGGTGTCGACCCCAGCAAAATCGTGACCGTCGATATGTGCCCGCTGTTCGATAAGCGCTTCCCGAAGGCGCTCAAATCGGTCGTCGGCGCGCTCAACTATCTAAGCGGCAGCCATGACCTGGGCCTCGAACGCGTGGGCATTCGCGCCTCGCGCCGCACCAAGGCGCTCGAGGTCGCACTCTGGACGCCCACAGGATCCTTTCCGCGCTCGCAGGTCTCCCGCGTGCTGGCAGACGCCGCTCATCCCACGAGCATCGTGCGCGTGATGAGCAAGGGCGAAAAGAAGGCCCGCCGTGTCTCCAAAGTCGAGATGCTCGCCGGCGAGGGCTCGTGGACCGAGAACATCGCCGAGGGCCAGATGCGCTTGTCTGCCCCTTCGTTTTTCCAAGTCAATACCAAGGGCGCCGAGATTTTGATTGAGCTCGTTATGGACGCCCTCGACCCGCAGGAAGACGAGCTAGCCGTGGACCTGTACTGCGGCGCCGGAACCTTTACCCTGCCGCTCGCCCGCCGCTGCGATTTTGTCGCCGCCGTCGAGGCCTACGGCCCGGCTGTGCGTGACCTGCGTCGCAACCTAGAGATCAACAAACTCGATAACGTCGACGTCATCGGCGGCGACGCGGTGCGCGAGTTCCCCGACCAAGACGCCGATGTCCTGGTGGTCGATCCGCCGCGTGCAGGCTTGGCGCCCGAGGCCATCGACCTCATCGCGAGCACGAGTGCCCGCGATGTCGCCTACGTGAGCTGCGACCCGGCAACTCTGGCCCGCGACCTCAAGCGCTTTGTCGAGGAGGGCACCTTCTCCCCCGTCAAGATCACGCCGGTCGACCTATTCCCGCAAACCTTCCACTGCGAAACCGTCGTCCACCTCAGGCGCAACTAAACTAATCTGTTTTAGGGGCCGGGGGTTCAGTAATCATCGAGTGGGAATGACTGCTGAACCCCCGGCTTATTTCATTACTCGTGGTTGACCGGAGCGCCGCAGTTTTGGCAGAAGGATGCGTTTGCTTCCAACATTGAGCCACACTGTGCGCAAAAATGAGCGGGCTCAACTGGCTGAGCATCATCGACCATGGTTGACACCTGCTGTGCCGGCGGGACCTGCTGTATAGGAGGCATTTGCTGGTATGGATTGGACTGAGGAGGCTGAGGCTTATTCGACGATTCCTTGTTCAAGA
Source organism: uncultured Collinsella sp. (assembly GCA_900554595.1). Taxonomy (GTDB): domain Bacteria; phylum Actinomycetota; class Coriobacteriia; order Coriobacteriales; family Coriobacteriaceae; genus Collinsella. The sequence goes on from USHZ01000098.1 coordinate 4,702, forward strand.
TAACAGCAAAGGCGACAGCCGCAACACCACCAAACACAGCTAGCAAAACGAGAAGATCGAATACACTAATCATCGCACATCAGCTCCTCATGTAGCGAAAGATGACGGATGCCAAGATTTTATCGCCGCGCCGCAAGCCCCTCCTAGTGCGCAACACCCATCCACCCTGCATGATTTTCTGGGGCGGTGATCAAAATCATTGGGGAATGGTGCGTGGCAAGCGGGGGTCTTCGGGGTATAAGACGGCTAATTGTATGCCGTCCTATGAAAGGAACCCTTATGCCCAGCGTTGCCGTTCTTGCCGCCGATGGCTTTGAAACGATTGAATGCCTGACCATGGTCGATGTCATGCGTCGCGGCGGCGTGCGCGCCACGCTCGTCTCGATCATGCCCACGCGCGAGGTCGTAAGCTCGCTGCAGATTCCCGTAACCTGCGACGCACTCTTTGACGAGATTAACTTTGACGAGTATGACTGCGTCGTGCTGCCCGGCGGTCTGCCCGGCGCCACCAACCTGCGCGCCGACCAGCGCGTCTGCGACGTAGTCTGCGAGTTCACAGCGACCAAGCATGTTGCCGCCATCTGCGCCGCCCCGTTTATCCTGGGCGAGCTTGATCTGCTCGAGGGACGCCACGCCACGTGCTTCCCCGGCTTTGAGAAGAGCTTCCCCGAAGGCGCCTATACCGGCGACAAGGTAACGCACGACGGCAACATCATCACCGCCAGCGGCATGGCCCAGTCGCTCCCCTTTGCCCTTGAGCTGCTGCGTACGCTCGCCGGCGACAAGGCTGTCGAGAAGGTTGCCGAGGGCATTCAGCTATGATTTTGGCTTCGCAATCACCGCGCCGCATCGAGCTGATGCGCGAAGCGGGCTACGACATCCGCGTCATTCCCGCTGACATCGACGAGACTCCTTTTGATGACGAGGCCCCGCTTACACTTGTCGAGCGCTTAGCTCGCGCTAAGGCTGCCGCCGTTGCCACCGAGCACGCCGATCCCAGTGAGCTGACCATCGCGGCCGACACCATCGTCACCTTCGATGGCAAGATTTTGGGCAAGCCGGCAAACGAGGACGAAGCCCGCACCATGCTCCACGAGCTCTCGGGGCACACGCACCAGGTCGCAACCGGCGTCTGCATCGTTAGAGCCGGGGACGCCACAGCCCCGCACGCCGCCGAGAGCCTGTCGTTTGTCGATGTGACCGACGTGACGTTCTATGAGCTCACCGACGAGCAGATTGAGCGATACGTCACCTCAGGCGAGCCCATGGACAAAGCCGGCGCCTACGGCATCCAGGGCGTCGGCGGGCGCATGCTCGTGCATGATATTTCGGGCGACTTCTACAACGTGGTGGGCCTGCCCATCGCACGCGTCGCGCGCGCGATTCAAAAACTATCGTAATTGCATCTGGCGCTGGGTATCCCCCAGCGCCTACAATTTTGGCGTACCGCACGGATCCCGACCGGGCATAAGGCCCGGCGGAAAACCGATAGGAGTAAAACATGGATACACTGCTTGAGGCCATTGACGTTTGCGATGTCGATGGCTTTTGCTTTGGCAACTATACGGACGAGGAGGCCGGCACCGGTTGCACCGTAATCGTGGCACCCGAGGGCGCCACCGGCGGTGTTGACGTTCGCGGCGGTGCCCCGGCATCGCGCGAGACCGACCTGCTGCGTCCCGAGAACACCGTGGACAAGGTCCACGCCGTCTGCCTTTCGGGTGGATCGGCCTTTGGTCTGGAAGCCGCAAGCGGCGTCGCCCGCGAGCTCGAGAGCCGCGGCATCGGCCTTCCTGTCGGCCCCACGCAAGTGCCCATCGTGTGCTCCAGCTGCATCTTCGACCTCGCCTTTGGCGACCCCACCGTACGCCCCGACATTGAGGCTGGCATCTCCGCCGTGCGTGAGGCGCTCGACAACACCCCCACCACGCTCGAGCAGGGCAATGTAGGTGCCGGTACCGGTGCCACCGTGGGCAAGCTCATGGGCCCCGCCACCTGCATGAAGGCCGGCCTAGGCGCTGCCGCCGTGGCACTCGGCCCTGTTAAGGTGGGTGCCGTGGTCTCGGTCAACGCCTGCGGCAATATCGTCGACCCCTTCACCGGTGAATGGGTCGCTGGTATGCGCGCCGCAGCAGATAGCGATCAGATTGTCGACATGGAGCTCGCGGCCTTTGCCGCCGCCGGCTCCATGCAAATGCCGCTCGACCGCACCAACACCACCATCAGCTGCATCGTCACCAATGTGGAGCTCACCAAGGCTCAGGCCACCAAGGTGTCCCAAATGGCCGCAGATGCCTATGCGCACGCCATTCGCCCCACACACACCACCAACGACGGCGACACCATCTACACCCTCGCCAGCGGCAAGCTGGGAGCCCAGGCAAGCGCCGCCGTGCCCCTGGACCTGCTGGGCATGCTCGCCGTAAGGGCCCTACAGACCGCCATCGTAAACGGAGCCAAAACCGCCAAAACATCCCACGGCATCCCCGGCGCCGCAAAGTAAACTAGCTCGTCCGGTTGCCCGGTGGGGCTTGGTTATGTTTGCTGCTCTACAGTCCTGGCTCGCACGAAGAGCACATTAAGTGCTCTTCGGCTCGTGCGGAACTCGCGACAAACATAACCAAGCCCCACCGGGCAACCTACTCAACAAGATCCCTTTCAGCCCAGGCCCCTGCGTACCGCGCGTCTAAGATCTTCAAATTCAGCTTGCTGACATAAAGCGGGACACAGCAGAGGACCCCTGGTCCTTAACTTGATACGAGTTCCGCACGCAAAGGAGGCGCCAGTGGCGCCTCCGTCTTGCGCAGGACTGTT
>USHZ01000099.1 GCA_900554595.1 uncultured Collinsella sp.
CCTCGTCGGCCGTCTTGCCAAAGGCGAGTGCCTTGGTCTGGGCCAGGAAGTTGCCTAGGAACAGCTCATGCACGTCCTGACCGCTATCGGTCGCAGGGTTGGCGGTATTGGCGAAGGCGATGAAGTCGGCCGGAACCACCACGGTACCCTGGTGCAGCAGCTGATAGAAGGCATGCTGGCCGTTGGTGCCGGGCTCGCCCCAGAAGATCTCACCGGTATCGGAGGTCACAGCGCTGCCGTCCCAGCGGACATGCTTGCCGTTGGACTCCATGGTGAGCTGCTGCAGGTAGGCCGGGAAGCGGTGCAGATACTGGCAGTACGGAAGCACGGCGTGGCTCTTGGAGCCGAAGAAGTTGACGTACCAGACGTTGAGCAGGCCCATCAACGCGACGGCGTTGCTCTCGAGCGGCGTGTTGCAGAAGTACTCGTCGATGGCATGGAAGCCCTCGAGGAACTGCTGGAAGCGCTCGGGGCCGAGCACGACGATCAGCGACAGGCCCACGGCGGAGTCGACGGAGTAGCGGCCGCCAACCCAGTTCCAGAAGCCGAAGGCGTTGGCCGGGTCGATACCGAAAGCCTCGACCTTCTCGAGTGCGGTGGAAACGGCGACGAAGTGCTTTGCCACGGCCTCGGCGTTCTGCTCCTCGGAGCCGTCGATGGCACCCTGAGCCTTGAGCTGCTCGAGCATCCAGGTCTTGACCTCGCGAGCGTTGGTGAGGGTCTCGAGCGTGGTGAAGGTCTTGGAGACGATAATCACGAGCGTGGTCTCGGGATCCAGGCCGCGGAGCTTCTCTGCCTGATCGTTGGGGTCGATGTTGGAGATATAGCGGCAGTCGATACCGGCGTCGGCGTAGGGACGCAGGGCCTCGTAGGCCATGACCGGGCCCAGATCGGAGCCACCGATGCCGATGGACACCAGGTGCTCGATTTTCTTACCGGTTACGCCCTTCCACTCACCGGAGCGCACGCGCTCGGCGAAGGCATACATGCGGTCGAGGACCTCGTGCACGTCGGCGACGACATCCTGGCCGTCAACGATGAGCTGGCCCTTCTCGCTTGCCGGGCGGCGCAGCGCGGTGTGCAGGACGGCGCGGTCCTCGGTGGTGTTGATGTGCTCGCCGGAGAACATGGCGTCGCGGCGCTCCTCGAGCTTCACCTCGCGGGCAAGATCGCACAGCAGCTTGACGGTCTCATCGGTCACCAGGTTCTTGGACAGGTCGAAGTGCAGGTCACCGGCATCAAAGCTCAGCTTGTTCACGCGGTTAGCGTCAGCGGCGAACCAGGCCTTGAGGTCGATGCCCTCGGCTTCGAGCTTCTCCTGATGTGCCTCGAGCGCCTTCCAAGCGGCGGTCGACGTAGCGTCGATAGGTGCGGCAACAGTTGCCATAAAGTCCTCCTCAACATACGGGCGCATACCTCCATGCGCCCGGATAATCAGATGCTCCTATTCTAGCGCAGGTCAAGACCGTAATCAGCGAGCGTTGCCAATCCGCCCCCAAACGGCGACCGACCAAAAAGGGACAGGTTTATTTTGGCAGGTCAAACGCTTTACCAACCAAAATAAACCTGCCCCTTCCTGGCGGGTATTAGGCCGCGGCGCATACGCTGCCGAGCAGCTCGCGCAGAGGAGACCCAATACCCTCAAGCAGTTCGGGAGCGATAATGGCAAAAACGGGAACCTCGCCGGCTCCCACGACGGCAGGCACTTTGCCCTCCGAGACAATACATCCATAAGGGACAAAACCGTCTTCGCCGGCATCGAGCACCGCCATTCGACGCGCGAGTTCGCGCGCAAAGCCGGCAGTATCGGCATCGCCAATCGCCAGGACAAAGTCCACGCCTTCGTCGGTCGCCAGGGCCACGGCTTCGTCGATCAGCTCGTCTCCCCCGTCGCCCTCAACCGAGCCGCAGCGGAAAAGCACGCGCTCGAGCAGAGCTCGATCAACCGAGCCGAGTGCCGCCGAGACAAGCTCATCGCGCGTATGCTTGTCACCGCCCAGCACGACCAGTGCCTTGGTGCCGCCATAGTGGGCAACCAATCGCCCGCACCAGCGAGCCACGTCTCCATCCGCAACAAGGCGCGTCGGCATACCAAACCCATAATTGACCATCTTTCCCACAACCCTTCCGTGCGTATAGGCGGTATCAATCGTTAGGCTCATGCTACGAAGCAAGGTTTTCCGAGCTGTTTCGCACTCTTTAGAGCTGCGTTAAAACCCGATTCAACCGCACGACCGTACCTGCCAAAAAGGGACAGGTTTTGACGATGTCCGGACGAGCGGGTATTATCGAACAGGTATTCGATAAGAACATGTGTTTGATGGGAGGACGCGTGGGGCACGAGCGTCACACCTATATCTGCATTGACCTCAAGACGTTTTACGCTAGCGTCGAGTGCGTTGACCGCGGGCTCAACCCACTCACCACCAACCTGGTCGTTGCCGACGAATCGCGCGGGCGCACGACCATCTGCCTCGCCATCACACAGGCCATGAAGGACCTCGGAATCCATAACCGCTGTCGCCTGTTCGAGATTCCCGACGGCATCGACTACATCAAGGCCGTACCGCGCATGCAGCACTACATGGAAGTGTCGGCGCAAATCTACGGCATCTATCTGGAATACGTGAGTCCGCAAGACGTGCACGTCTACTCCATCGACGAATGCTTTATTGACGTGACGCCCTATCTAGACCTCTATCATACCGATGCCAAAGGCTTTGCCTGCATGTTGCGCGATGAGGTCCTCGCGCGCACCGGCATCACGGCGACGGTCGGCATCGGCCCCAACCTATTCCAGGCCAAGGTAGCGCTCGACATTACCGCCAAGCACGTACCCAGCCGCATCGGCATACTCGACGACGAGACCTTTCGCAAGGAGATCTGGCCCCATCGTCCCATCACCGATATCTGGGGCATCGGCCCCGGCGTGGCAGCCCGCCTCGAAAAGTACGGCGTCTACGATTTGATGGGCGTCGCGGCGCTCGACGAAAACCTGCTTTACGACGAGCTCGGCGTCAATGCCGAGTATCTTATCGACCACGCCTTTGGGCGCGAGCCGACAACTATCGCCGATATTCAAGCCTATCGCCCGCAGGCAACCTCAACAACCACGGGGCAAGTGCTCTCGAAGGGCTATGCCTACGAGCAGGCCTACACCGTCTTGCGTGAGATGGTCGACAACGCCGTGTTGGACCTAGTCGATAAGCACGTGGTCTGCGACAGCATCTCGCTCTTTGTGGGCTACGCGAGCGAGCGCGCCGACATACGCCGGCTCGACGCCAGCGGAACAGCGCAATATGTGGACGGATGCGGGCACCTGCGCTCGAGTACATCGAGTATCGAACCCACCGCAACCGCCGGCCCCGAGCTCGCGCCCCGTGCTCCCAAGCCCGTCCAGCGCGATGACGAAAAGCGCCGCCTGGTGCGCGAAGCGCAGGCAATCGATGGCATCTTTGTGGGAGAGCATGGCAGCAAGCCGCGCGGTGGCTATGCCGCGCTCTTTGCGCACTCCAACGCCTCGCGCAAGCTGCCCGAGCGCACTAATTCGTTTAAGAAGATCATGGGGTATTTCGATGACCTCTGGGCGCAAACGGTCGACCCCAAGCGACCGGTCAAGCGTATCAATCTGGGCTTTGGCAACCTCATGCCGGAGGAGTTTGCCACCATCGATCTATTTAGCGATGTCGAGGCCGATGAGCGCGAGCGCGAGCTGGCCCGTACCGTGCTGGCTGTAAAAGGTAAATACGGCAAGAACGCGCTGGTTAAGGGACTGAGCTTTACCGCCGGTGCCACCGCACGCGAACGCAACGATCAGGTAGGAGGACATCGTGCCTAAACCCAAGCAGCAGCCTGTGCGGCCGACCGCCTTTGAGCGTTTGGCAGACCCTGAGGGAAGACACCGCGCCGCCGACCCCAGACTCACCGCCAACGGTGCCGTGCGCGCCAACCGCGCCGCACAGTTTATGCCCTTTGCCGCCCTCACGGGATACTACGAACTCGTGCGCAAGCAAGAGATCACCGTCGAACCAAAATGTGAGTTAACGGAAGAGAAAGCCCTCGAGCTTTCGAAAAAGCTCGAGGGCCTCAAACGTGGCGACCTAGTCCGCGTCACCTATTACGATACGTACGGCTATCGTAGCCGCACGGGCATTCTCGACGAAGTATTACCCGCATTCAAGCTGCTCAAACTCAGGGATATCGCCATCAACTTCGACGATATCCAAGGCATCGAGCTGCGTGGTCGAGCCTAGCGACGAGAACGCTTACGCAAGACGAGAGCAATGCCAAGCACTGCGGCAGCTGCAACCAGCAATCCCAAGACCAGCGTGAGGGTCGAGTCGCCAGCGTGAGGCAGCGAGCCGTCCTTCGGAGTCTTCTTAGCGGTCGTCGCGACGGTGGTCGTGGTGCTGCTCGACTGGCCGTTGCCGCCCGTCTGGCTGCCACCAGGCTGATCGCCGCCACCCGGCTGCGAAGGATCGGTGGGTTCCGTCGGATCCGGAGTACCGGGATCAATCGGATTCTCCGAATTCTCCTTGCGCTGGATCCAAACCTGGCAGCCATAGAACGGGTTGGCGGTACCAAGGCACAGACCCTGGTCGGTCACCGCAAAGGTGCGCAGACCATGGTTATACGGATCGTTAAAGCCGTTGGTCGTCAGCGTCGTGAAGTTCACGCCGTCCTCGGTCACATACATATCAAAGCCACGCTCGGCATCGCGCAGGTAGCACATGCACGTAAGCACGCTCTGCAGCTTCTTGAGGTTCTCCTCGCTCAGCAGCTTATCGAATGCATCCTGAATATCGCCCGGCAGCTCGGCGCCATAGACATCCTCGTACTGCTGCTTCAGGCTCTCATAGCTATCGAGCATGTCCTGATACTGATCGGCAAAGGACTTAAAGTACGCAATCTCGCTATCGATCTTCTGGACATAAGCGGCGTCGTCCTCAACGTCCGCGGACACCGTCGCGGCCTGATCGCAAAGATCGCCCGTGGCATCCTCCAGCGAATCGCCCAGGTCGCCAAAGCCCTTAGCAACCTCGGTCTTCTCGTCGTCGACCTCGACGGCCTCAGCCTTCTCGTCATCGACCTCGGCGGCCTCGTTTGAATCATCGTCCGCAAGCGTGTTCACGGGAACGATGGGGTCGTCAGGCGATTTCTTGTCGAGCAGGTGATTGAGCAGGTCCCTAAGGCGCTGAACCTGAGAGGCCCACTCCTCGGGCGTCATATCGATAATGTCGCCATTGGAGAACTGGCCGATCGGCTCAAGCAGGCTCGCGGTATCAAAGGTACCGATATACAGCTTGCCGTCGAACTTCTGCATGCGCCAAATGTACTGGTTCTCGTTTCGGCCAAAGCCCGAAGTCAGGCCGGAAATACCGCCCTCGGGGAACATGTCGGTGCGATCGCCAACGACGAGCTCCATGTTCTCGTCCTTGTCCATGCGATAGATGTTGACCGACTGCTCAAGATTGGCATTCACAAACGAGCAGTCAACGCCGCCCATGCTGCTCTTGCCGCTCTCGTCAGAATTGGACTTATTAAAGAGAATGCGCTCGAGAGCGATCTCCTCGTCGTTATATTCACCGATATAGAGGTAGTCGTTGTAGACGATGAGGTTGGCAGCACCAGAACGGGTGCGGGCAGGATCGATGCCAAAGCAATACTTTGCACCGTCCGCCTCCTGGTCACCGACAATCGGAGTCCACGAATAGCTGCCGTCGGCGTTCTTGTCGCCACGGACCATGGCAAACGACTGCATGGAATTATCATCGGGGGCATTTTCGGGCGTACCGGTGCAGATGGTCGCATAGAGATGGCCATTGTACGAGACCATATCCCAAATGGCGCCGCCGTAGATGCTGTCCTGATAGCGAATCGCCGGATAGTTAAACAGCGTATCCGAGTTGGCAATCTCGGTGAAGCTCTCCTGGCCCTTCGAGGGGTCAGACGACGTCAGGATTGTCGACACAAACTTACCGGCCGCGTCTTTACCCACGTTGCTGATGACGAGCTGGCCATCATGGACGCACATACCGCGGATACCGGTTGAGATGCCCTGCTTGTAGGCAGCGCCGTAATCCTGCATGCTCGAAAGACCCTGATAGACGACCTTGTACTCATCCGTCTTAGGATCGATCTCATATACAGCAGGCAGACCGCTTTTGCCGCCATTGGTCCTAACGCTGCCGCAGAAATAGAGTTTGCCCTTATAGCTCACGGCATTGCGGAACAAAGGAGCGACGCCGTTGAGCGATTCAGAGAGCAGCAGCTTGGTCTCACCGGTCTTGGTATTGATCTTGACCAAGATGCCGCCGCTGTCCTTGTCGGCCGTGCCGTCCTCCTTCTGCTGTCCGTAGAAGAACGTGCCGTTAAACATGGCCTCCAGCGTCAGACGCATGGTCTCGGCATCAAAGGAATCGCCCAGCGTGCCGTTCATGAGCGTAAGCGTGTTGCCCATCGCCGCATAGCAGGTGCCCACATAAAGCCAGTCACCATAGCTCGCAGCCGCCCACGTGTAGCTCTGGCCGCGATCGCCTTCGTTGTTGGCAGTATTACCGTCGGCGCCCGGAACGGCAACGACACCTTCACCCTGGTAGTCGACGATGCCATCCGGCTGCGACGTTCCTACCGTAGGATGCGAGAGCTTCTCAAAGGAATACCCATTTCCCGCATTGTAGGTAACGGCACCCGAAGCGTCTTCGGCGTGCGCCGGCAGCGGCGATACCAAGATAGCGGCAAGCACTGCCACCAAGCCAAGTGTTCCCACTCGTCTCATAAGGTTATAGCCTCCCCTGTCCTAAAGCCCAGTTTTAGCATTCTTCATTTCTGTCCACGGTTAATTGCAGTCTGAGCACAGCAATAATCAACATGTAACTATACACCTGTAATTTTAGACGGGTTAACGGATGCTCAATTGGTAGCGAATTCCGCGCAAACCGTCACCAAGCTCCACTTTTGCCGCATCTAAAGGTTAGTTTTTGCGCAAATTTTTGGATGCCGATAGTCACCATGGGCAGGAGGCCGGTACCCACCGGAGAGGGGAACGCCTACATTTTCATAACGTAATAGCCCGCGCCCCTCACCGCCGTCTCGAGCGTGTCGCGATCAACCGGGCGCTTCGAGCGCACGCGTGCCGTGTGGTCCGCAAACGTTACCGTTGCCCACACGTCATCCAGCGCATTCAGGGCATTGGCCACGTTCTGAGCGCAGCCGTCGCAACTCATGCCGCCGATAAGCAGCTCATCGCTATAGGGGTAGTGGGACGGATCAGTATCCGCAACCACTACCTTCTTGGCCTTCTTGCCGCTCACGCCATCGCTGCAACAACTCTTCCCGCGTGTCGAAGCGGCAATGCGACGCAGTCCAAAAAACATGCCGACGGCAATGACGGC
>USHZ01000100.1 GCA_900554595.1 uncultured Collinsella sp.
ACATCCTCAACGCGATCAGCAGCGGCATCTCGCAAAGCCAGGTGGACGACCTGCTCAAGACGCCCGCCGCATACAACTCGTCGATGTACAACCTGTCGTTGTCGATCGCGCAGACCGCGGTGAAACCCGTCGCGAGCATGGTCCTCGCGATCGTGTTCACGCTCGAGCTCGCGAGGGTCAGCAGCAAGGTCGACGAGGACCGCGAGCTGGGCGTGAAGATGGTCGTCTCCGCGATGATCAGGATCATGCTCGTGTTCACCGCCGCGCAGCACAGCGAACTGCTCCTGAAGGCCATCGACCAGCTGGGGCAGAGCGTCATGGACCCGTTCGTGTCCGCCTCCCCCACCAGCGGCGACGCGAGCGGGCTCGGCCTGGGCGACCAGATGCGCGACGACATCGACGCGGCCGGCATGCTCGGCCAGCTGCCGTGCATCGTGCTGCTGATCATCCCGTTCCTCGTCTCCAAGGCCGCGAGCATCGTGTTCACCGTCGTGCTGCTCCTGCGGTTCGTGCAGATCTACCTGCTGACCGCGTTCAACCCCCTGCCGATCGCGTTCATCGCGTGCGACGCAGCGGTGCTCGTCAAAGGCGGCCAGCGTCGGTGTCGAGAAGTGGCTGGCGAGAAACGTGCCCTCATCCACCTTGAGGATGGTGTCGACGGTACTGTCGGCGATGGTGCGCATGATGTCGATTTTGTCGCCATCGCGCACGATATCGCAGAAGCGCCGTGTACGCTCGTCGAGTTGTGCCGGCAGGCGAAAGTCGCTGTGATAGGCGATGCTCGCGCGGATGAGCTCGTCGTGCTCGTCGGCCTCGATAAAATCTCGGATGCTTGTTGTGGCAGGCGCGTCGTCGGGGTTCTCGCCAAAGAGGACCCCGACGCCCAACGCCGCATGGCTCATGCTCTCGGCATCCTTAAAGGTGTCCCAGCGTCGCAGCTGCTCGAAGCGGCCCATATCGTGCAGCAGTCCGCAAAGCCAAGCTAGGTCAATGTCCTGCGGTGACCAGCCCTGCTCACGCGCCACGGTATCGCACGCTTCCGCCACGTGATAGGTGTGTTCGATCTTGAGTGCGATGCGCGGATTGGCGGCATCGTAAGCATCGGTATAGCGTTTGAAGGCCGCGGTCGCCCGGGCCCGATCGATAGCTGTCATAATGACTTCCTAAAAAGCTGTGTCTTTCGATCCGGTGGCAATTGTAGGTGAACTCGGTTGCCACCGGACGATGATTCTGCCATGTCGTTGCCTGACCCAACGAATCGAATTTCTCACCGAGCCGGTCTGCTTCTTCTGGTACCATGTTCAGACTTTACTGTAGCAAAGTGTGACGTGGGCTTTTGTGCCTCGTCAACGGAAATGGGGGTTTCATGGCACAGGAAGCAACCGCCAACGAGCAAAAGAAATTCAAGGTCCCGCGCATCCCGGGCGACATCATGATCCACCCGATGATTGTTGGCCTTTTGCTCAATACCTTCTGCCCGCAGGCCTTCGAGATCGGTGGCTTCTTTACCGCCGCCTGCCGCGGCGGTTCCAATACCATCGTCGCTGCGATCCTGCTCTTCGTGGGTGCCGGCATTAGCTTTAAGTCCACGCCGGGCGCTATCAAGACTGGCATCGTCGTGTTGATTCCCAAGCTTGTTGTTGCGGCGGCCCTTGGCTTGGGTGTGGCATATTTCTTTAACGACAACTTCCTGGGCCTGAGCTCCGTGTCCATCATCGGCGGCATCACGTTTTGCAACATGGCGCTCTACACGGGCATCATGGGCGAGTTCGGCGATGAGTCCGAGCAGGGCGCCGTCGGTATCCTGTTCTTTACGGCCGGCCCCGCCGTCACGATGATCATCCTCGGTGTCTCGGGTCTCGCCAACATCCCCGTCGGCACCATCATCGGATCCATCCTGCCGCTTGTTATCGGCATGGTTCTGGGCAACTTGTTCCCGTTTATCAAGAACCTGCTGGTCCCCGGCGCCAATCCCGCGATCGCTGTCATCGGTTTTCAGCTCGGTGCGTCCATGAGCCTTTCGAGCTTTATCACCGGCGGCATCTCGGGCATCCTGCTGGGCCTCATCACGCTCTTTATCGTCGGTCCCATTACCTTTGCCTTCGAGCGCCTGTGCGGCGGCAACGGTAAGGCGGCTGTGGCATGCTCCACCATTGCCGGCACGGCTATGACCACGCCGGTTGCCCTCGCCGAGGTCGCGCCGCGCTATGCCGAGCTTGCGCCCACCGCGTATGCGCAGATCGCCACCGCCGTCATCATCACGGCAATCATGGCCCCGATTCTGACCGGCTGGGTCGATAAGAAGTTCTGCCACGGCAAAGAGGATCTGTCGCCCGCCGGTGTCGAGGCCATCGAGGAGGCTGTCGCAACCGATATCGACGGTGAGTAACGGCCATTGCCGATAATAGATTCCGGCGTGCAATTCGCGCCGTTTGAGCGCCCGAACGAAAGCTGTCTTGCAGCGACGTTCGGGCGCTCTGCTATGATTCCCCTTACCCCTGCGGAGTAGGGGTGTTTATTGCCCAGACACGAATCGGGCGATTCTGGCCACTTGGATATTGAAGGGGGGCGTCTAGTGGTTAAGGCACTCAAGATCGAGATATTCCTGCTATGCATGATTGTTCTTATCGGGCTTGCCGCGCGAAGTCGTCGCTCCTTGTTCTCGAGTACCCAGCAGCTCTTGTTTAGCATGCTCGGCTACACCTCTGCTGCCTACATTTTCTTCGATATGATCTGGACGCTCTCGGACGGCGTGAGCACTCCTGTAGGCATCACGGCCAACTGGATTTCCAACGCGGTCTCGTTTTCGCTGTTCGCCATCGCGTGCCTCATTTGGTTTTTCTATTCCGAGACAGTGCAGGGCTCTCGCCTTTTGACCGCGCGCTATAGGGTTGCGATCGTGACGTTGCCAACCGTATTGGTGGTCGTGCTGGCATTTACCAGCTACTGGACGCACGCTATGTTCTATATCGATGCGCAGGGCGTATATCGTCGCGGAGCGCTTTATATGATTCAACCTATTGTTAGCTACTGCTACATCATATATACGTCCTTGCATGCCTTTATTCAGGCTCGAAAAGTCGAAAGCCTGCAAACGAAGGCCATTTATCGCACCCTCGCCTTTTTTGTGGTTCCCGCTCTGGTGGGCGGTACCTTCCAGGTTTTGTTTTCGGTACCGGGCCTTTGTGTCGGTATAACGCTGAGCATCCTGCTGCTCTACATCATCTATCAGGAGCAGCTGATCTCGACCGACCCGTTGACTGGCCTCAACAATCGCAACCGTTTTGAGACCTATATGCTGTCGCTCTTTTCAAATGTGGATCAGGCCGAAGATGTATATCTGCTTATGATGGACGCTGACGGCTTTAAGCAGATTAACGATCGCTATGGACATGTGGAGGGTGACCATGCTCTTCAGGTCATCTCCGCTGCGCTCAAGGAAGTCTGCTCGGCGTCTGGTGGCTTTATCGCACGTTATGGCGGCGATGAGTTCGTGGTGCTTCAAAAGGCGACGGCGGAGCGGGACATCATGGACCTGTGTTCGGCGATTAACGACGAGCTCGCTCGTGCCGAGGTGCCGTATGCATTGCGGATGTCCATCGGTTACGCGCGGGTCGGCGATAGTGTTGATACCTGGCAAGACTTACTTCGCGCTGCCGATGCGGAGCTCTACCGCGTCAAGGCCGAGAAAAAGAAAGCCGGCGTCCAGATACGCTAGAAAAAAGGGGCGCACGCTGGCGTGCGTGGCGCCCCTCAGCTCATCGATGTACTCCATTAAACTAAAGTATGTGAATCCCTCCTGCTAAATAAGGGCAGTTCGTTAGGCCTTTTTGGGTTTGTTGACGATGATGATGCCGCCGCAGACCAACAGCAGGGCAACGATGACGGTAACGGGGCTCGTGCCAGCGCCCTCGCCGAGCAGCATCGCGCTCAGCAGCACGCCAAAGACCGGGTTCATAAAGCCAAAGACCGAAACGCGGCTGACGGGGTTGACGGCAAGCAGGCGCGACCACAGCGAGTAGGCGACCGCGGAGATAAGCGCCATGTAGATGATGAGCGCGATGGCGGGGGCAATCGCCGTGGGGGAGAGCGTGCCGCCCATCAAAAACCCGATGGCGGTGAGGACCAGGCCGCCGACCAAGAACTGCCACCCGGCAAGCAAGACGCCGTCGTGCTCGCGCGAGAAGATGCCGATCAGGCAGGTCGAAAGGGCACCCGCGACGGTGGAGGCCAGGATAAAGCCCTCGCCGTCGAGCGTAAAGCCAAAGGTGCCGTCCGCGCCCGAAAGGTTGACGAGCGCGACACCGGCAAAGCCCAGTACGCAGCCGAGCACCTTGGCCGCATCGAGCTTTTCGGTGCGAAACGCCAGGGCGGCAAAGAGGATTGCGAGGAAGTTGGCGCTGGCCTCGATGATGGAACTCGACATGGCACTGGCGCGCGAGAGTCCCAGGTAGAAAAAGAAGTACTGCCCGATAGTCTGGAAGAGCGACAAGATGCAGATGGGCTTGATATCGCGCACTTGCGGAACGAGCGGACGGCGCTGGGCCACGCTCATGCCAACAATGACCAGCATGCCGGCAAGGGTGAAGCGCAGGCCCGCGAAGAGCAGCTGCGAGGCGCTATCGTGCGCGGGAATGCCAAAGAGGCCGTAGCCAATCTTGATGCAGGGGAAGGCGGAGCCCCAGAGCGCGCAGCAAACGAGGCAGCCCAGGATGAGTCCGGGCAGGGTGGCGAGATACGGCTTGCGGCTTTCCATGATGTCCTTCCTACATGCGCGAAGCAAAAAAGAACCCGCCACCGGATGTGTCGGTGGCGGGTGTTGTTACCCGAAGGGATTGTACCCGATGGGAAAGGTTTAGGCGAAGTAGGCTACGCCGCTCTCAAAGATAGGCATGAACTTGTCGCCGGGGACATGCTCAGGCACGTTGCGGTACAGGTTGTCGCCGCGGCGCTCGGCGTGGCCCATCTTGCCCAGGACGCGGCCGTCGGGGCTCGTGATGCCCTCGATGGCGAGTGCGGAGCCGTTGGGGTTGACGGAAAGATCCATGCTGGGCTTGCCGTCCTCGCCCACGTACTGCGTGGCGACCTGGCCGTTGGCGATCAGCTGGGCGAGCACCTCGTCGTTGGCGACAAAGCGGCCCTCGCCGTGGCTGATGGCGACGGTGTAGGGGTCGTCGAGGCTGCACTGCGACAGCCACGGGGACAGGTTGGACGAGATACGGGTGCGCACCAGGCGGCTCTGATGGCGGCCGATGGTGTTAAAGGTCAGCGTGGGTGCATCCGGCGTGGCATCGACGATGTCGCCGTAGGGCACCAGGCCGAGCTTGACCAGAGCCTGGAAGCCGTTGCAGATGCCCAGCATCAGGCCGTCGCGGGCCTTGAGCAGGTCGCGGACTGCCTCGGTGACCTCGGGAGCGCGGAAGAACGCCGTGATGAACTTGGCGGAGCCGTCGGGCTCGTCACCGCCCGAGAAGCCGCCGGGGATCATGACAATCTGGCTCTCGCGGATGCGGCGGGCGAGCTCGTGGGTGCTCTCGGCGACGGCCTCCGGCGTGAGGTTGTTGATCACGAAGGTGTCGGCCTCGGCACCGGCTGCGCGGAAGGCGCGGGCGCTGTCGTACTCGCAGTTGTTGCCGGGGAACACGGGGATGATCACGCGCGGGCGGGCGATCTTGGCGCCGCCGTACACGTGGATGTCCTTGGCGCGGAAGTCGATGGTCTCGACCTCGGGGGTCTTGCCGGCGCTGCGGTAGGCGAAGACGCCCTCGATGCCGCTCTCCCAGGCCTCCTGGAGCTCGGCGAGCTCGATGACCTCGGAGCCGGTGTCGATGACATAGCCCTCGACGGTGGTACCCAGGGGCTCGACGACAACGCCGTCGGCGACCTCGGGCAGCTCGGCGTCCTCGGCGAGCTCGACGATAAAGCTGCCGTAGAGCGGGGTGAAGAGGCTCTCCACGTCCACGTCCTCGGCAAGCTCGATACCGATCTGGTTGCCGACGCACATCTTAAAAAGGCTCTCGGCGCCGCAGCCGTAGCCGGGCGTGGAGACGGCCAGGGCGTCGCCGTTGGCGGTGAGCGCCTCGACGGCGTCAAACGCGGCGAGCAGCTGCTGAGCGTCGGGGCGGTAGTCCTCGCCGTAGGTGGCGGGGGCGATGCGGACGACGCGATGCGTCAGACCCTTGAACTCGGGCGAGACGGCACGGGCGGCCTTACCCACGGCCACAGCGAAGCTGATCAGAGTCGGCGGAACGTTGAGCTCGCCGGCCTCGTCCTCAAACGAGCCGCTCATAGAGTCCTTGCCGCCGATGGCACCGGCACCCAGATCGACCTGGGCCATAAGGGCGCCCAGGACGGCTGCCATGGGCTTGCCCCAGCGCTCGGCCTCGGTGCGCAGACGCTCGAAGTACTCCTGGAAGGAGAGATAGGCGCGCTTGTGCTCAAAGCCGGCGGCCACGAGCTTGGCGATGGACTCGACCACGGACAGGTAGGCGCCAGCAAACTGGTCGGCCTCCATCAGGTAGGGGTTGAAGCCCCATGCCATGGCGCTTGCCGTGGTGGTCTCGCCGTCCACGGGGAACTTGGCGACCATGGCCGAGCTCGGGGTGAGCTGCGTCTTGCCGCCAAAAGGCATAAGCACGGTTGCGGCACCGATGGTGGAGTCGAAGCGCTCGGAAAGGCCTTTGTTGGAGGCAACGTTGAGGTCGGTGACAAGCGAGGTCATGCGCTCGGCAAGCGTGGTGCCGGCCCAGCTGGGCTGCCACACGCTGCGGGCGCACACGTGGGCAACCTGGTGCTTGGGCGCGCCGTTGGAGTTGAGGAACTCGCGGGATAGGTCGACGATGGCGACGCCGTTCCAGGCCATGCGCATGCGCGGCTCGGCGGTAACCTCGGCGATAACGGTCGCCTCGAGGTTCTCCTCGGCGGCGTAGCCCATGAACTCCTCGACGTCACCGTCGGCGACGGCGCAGGCCATACGCTCCTGGGACTCGGAGATGGCGAGCTCGGTGCCGTCCAGGCCGTCGTACTTCTTGGTCACGGTGTCCAGGTCGACATACAGGCCGTCGGCAAGCTCGCCCACGGCGACCGAGACGCCGCCGGCGCCAAAGTCGTTGCAGCGCTTGATCAGACGGCAGGCGTCGCCGCGGCGGAAGAGGCGCTGCAGCTTGCGCTCAACCGGAGCGTTGCCCTTCTGGACCTCGGCGCCCGAGGTCTCGATGGACTCGGTGTTCTGGGTCTTGGAGGAGCCGGTGGCGCCGCCGATGCCGTCACGGCCGGTGCGGCCGCCCAGCAGGATGATCTTGTCGGTGGGGGCGGGGCACTCGC
>USHZ01000101.1 GCA_900554595.1 uncultured Collinsella sp.
CCGCTGCTCAACGCCCTGGCCGACCGCATCATCGCGGTGCGCGGCAACTGCGACGCCGAGGTCGACCAGATGGTGCTCGACTTCCCCGTCATGGCCGACTACGCCACGCTGTTCGATGAGGCCGGCCGCGAGCTGTTCCTGACGCACGGCCACGTCTTTGGCGCCGGCATGCACAACAGCGTCGACCACGCGCCTGCGCTGCCCGAGGGCTCCGCGCTCGTCTACGGCCACACGCATATCAAGGTTAACGAGGCAAGCGAGGCGCACCCGGGCCTATGGCTCTTCAACCCCGGCAGCGTGAGCATCCCCAAGGACGGCACGCACAGCTACGGCATCTACGAGGGCGGCGCGTTCCGCCACGTGATCATGGAGGAGGAATAACCATGGCGCAGCACATGGCCCAGCAAAATGCCGAGGGCTCGCGCGACCTGTCCACGCTGGTCGACGCGTCGGCCGAGCTGCAGCATCTGGTGCAGACCATCTGGCGTCTGCGTCAGCCCGATGGCTGCCCGTGGGACCGCGAACAGACGCACCGCAGCATTGGCAAGAACATGATCGAGGAAGCCTACGAGGCGCTCGATTGCATCGAGGCGGACGACGCAGCACATCTGCGCGAGGAGCTGGGCGACGTGCTCATGCAGGTGGTACTGCATGCGCAGATTGCGGCGGACGCCGGTGAGTTTACGCTTGCCGATGTGGCACGCGATATCGACGCCAAGCTCATCCGCCGCCACCCACACGTGTTTGGTGATGCGGACGCCGATAACTCCGACGAGGTACTCAAGATTTGGGACGAGGTCAAGCTTGCCGAGAAGGCTGCCAAGGACAAGGCCGTGGCGGCAGGCGAGGCTGCGCCCGAGGGCCTGCTCGACGGCGTGCCCACGCATCTGCCGGCACTGATGCAGGCGCAGAAGGTGTCGCGCAAGGCGGCTGCCGTGGGCTTTGAGTGGGAGACGGTCCAGGATGTGTGGGACGAGGTCGCCGAGGAGCGTGCCGAGTTTGAGGCCGAGGCTCCCGGCTCGTCCGAGCGCGAGATGGAGTTTGGCGACCTGCTCTTTGCCCTGGTCAACGTTGCACGCAAGGAGGGCATCGACGCCGAGAGCGCCCTGCGCGCGAGCACGGCCAAGTTCCGCCGCCGCTGGGCCGCGATGGAGCAGATGGCGGCCAACGCCCATGTGGATCTGGCTGAGCTTTCGACCCATGGCCTCAACGACCTGTGGGATGCCGCAAAGGCGGAGGAGTAAAACTGCGGGAACGACGAGCTGACACGCCTCATCGTTCCCGCTAAATTTTTCGAAAAACAAGTGTATCCCTCGGCTAACTTAGGGCATAATGCAAAAAGTGCGACATGGCTAACTTACGGAGGCGCACCGACGGTGCACGGTCAGCCGGTCGCCAAGCATTCAACCCGTTTCCAAGTGAGAGGGAGACAACATGAGCGATATTTTGGACGTCTACGGTCGCGAGGTGCTCGACAGCCGCGGCAACCCCACCGTCGAGGTCGAGGTCGTGCTCGAGGACGGCAGCTTCGGCCGCGCGATGGTGCCTTCGGGCGCTTCGACCGGCGCCTTTGAGGCATGCGAGCTGCGCGACGGCGACAAGGGTCGCTACCTGGGCAAGGGTGTCTCGCAGGCCGTCGAGCACGTCAACAACGAGTGCGCCGATGCCGTCGTGGGCCTCGATGCCTTCGATCAGCGCGCCGTCGATGCCGCGCTAATCGCCGCGGACGGTACCCCCAACAAGACCAAGCTCGGCGCCAACGCCATTCTGGGCGTGTCGCTGGCCGTCGCCCGCGCCGCTGCCGAGTCGGCAGGCCTGTCGCTGTATCAGTACCTGGGCGGCGTCAACGCCCACCTGCTGCCCACGCCCATGATGAACATCCTCAACGGCGGCGTGCATGCCGACAATAACGTCGACTTCCAGGAGTTCATGATCATGCCGGTGGGCGCCCCGAGCTTTGCCGAGGGCCTGCGTTGGTGCGCCGAGGTCTACCACACCCTCAAGGGCGTGCTGCACGAGGCCGGCCTGGGCGGCGGCGTGGGCGACGAGGGCGGCTTTGCTCCCAACCTCAAGACCAATGCCGAGCCGTTCGAGTACATCACCAAGGCCGTCGAGAAGGCTGGCTTTAAGCCCGGCGTCGACTTCATGTACGCCATGGACCCAGCCTCGACCGAGTTCTACAACGCCGAAACCGGCATGTACGAGCTCAAGGGCGAGGGTGTGGAGTATACGAGCGCCCAGATGGTCGATTACTGGGAGAAGCTCGTCGACACCTATCCCATCATCTCCATCGAGGACGGCATGGCCGAGGAAGACTGGGACGGCTGGGTCGAGCTTACCCGTCGCATTGGTAACAAGGTGCAGCTGGTGGGCGACGACCTGTTCGTCACCAACACCGAGCGCCTCAAGAAGGGCATTGAGCTGGGTGCCGCCAACGCGATCCTGGTCAAGGTCAACCAGATCGGCACGCTCACCGAGTCGCTCGAGGCCATCGAAACCGCCAAGGAGGCCGGCTACGCTTGCATCGTGAGCCACCGCTCCGGCGAGACCGAGGACTCCACGATCGCCGACCTGGTCGTGGGCGTCAACGCCGGCCAGATTAAGTCGGGTGCCCCGTGCCGCAGCGACCGTATTGCCAAGTACAACCAGCTCATCCGCATCGAGGACGAGCTCGAAGGCAGCGCGCGCTACGCCGGCAAGGCCGCGTTCTACAACATTCGCTAAACAAGTGGTGCTCGCGGGGGGCGGGGTTGACTCGGCTCCGCTCCACTTCTGATGGCTACCATTGGGCGCTGGGCCGTGTGGCTCAGCGCCTTTTTTATGTCGAGCAAAGGCTGCCGAAGGCGGTGCGCGCGCTCGTGCTATAACTAAAGGACTTAGCGCAAACAAACCTCAACCGCACAAGGCGCACATGGATCAGATTTACGACAACAGGTATTATTCCGCCGGTTCGCGTGAGCCGTCACCTCGCCGTGCGCATTCGGTGCCGCTCGGCGGGCCCGATTACACGGGTGCCGCCCGTCCCACGCATCGCACGGCAGGCACTTCGCACTCCCATGCTCAAACGAATATGTCGACGCATCGCCCGGACCGTCCGTCGTGCGCGACGTACGAATCGCGCTCCTCGGCTCAGGCGCACGATAGGTCGAGCAGGCCGTCGAGCCGTCTTTCGGGTTCGGACTTTATGCACTACGCCAACGACAACGCGGTGGTCAAGGCGATTTACGACTTTACCCACGGACCCCAGCGAGGGTTGTTTATCGGTATCGTCGTTGCCCTGGTGCTCGTGAGCTTGTATTTTCCCGTGCGCGATCTGTATGTGGCCAAGCGCTCGAGCGACATCTTGGCCAAGCAGGTCGAGATTCGCCAGCAATACAATGACGAGCTGCAAAAAAGCGTCGACAAGCTGCTCTCGGAGGAGGGCATCAAGGACGCGGCGACCGAGGACCTGGGGCTGGTAATGCCCGGCGAGACCAAGATTGACGTGCTGGGCTTGGATGACGATTCGGACTCGTCGTCGAGCAAAAAGTCCTCGAACGCCAAGAAGGCCAGCGAAGTAGCCAAAGAGATCGAAGAAGTCGGCAAGGACGCACCGTGGTACATTCAGACGCTCGATATGCTGTTTGGGTTTAACGGCGTCGAGGGCCAGACGGTCGTGTCCAACGGCAAATAGCGCCCGGAGGGGAGCCTGCAATGACGCATTGCGACAAACGATATAAGGTGGCGGCGATTGACCTGGGAACGGTGTCGTCGCGCCTGGTGTTGGCCCAGGTCGAGGGCGGGGCGATCGTGGAATCGTCCAAGCATACCGAGATTACCGACTTGGGCGAGGGCGTGGATGCGACGGGGCGCTTTTGCGAGGCGGCGGTCGAGCGCGTGCTTGCCGCATGCCGCATGTTTGTGGACGAGGCACGTGCCTTTGGGGCCGTGTGCATCTGCACCACGTGCACGAGTGCCGCGCGCGATGCGTCCAATGCCGCCCTGCTGCTGGACGGTCTGCGCGAGCTGGGGCTCGAACCGCAGGTGATTCCGGGCGAGGTCGAGGCGCGCCTGACGTTTTTTGGCGTGGCGCACGACTTTGCTGGCGAGCGCATCATTGTTGCCGATTCGGGCGGTGGATCCACGGAGCTCGCGACGGGTGTGTACGCACCGGAGCGCGGAGTCATTGCGCTGGAGGGCACGCGTTCACTGGACATTGGCTGCCGTCGTGTGACGGAGCGGTTTTTCTCGGCACTGCCGCCAACGGACGGCGAGCTTGCTGCCGCCGCCAACTGGGCGGGCGAGCAGTTCGCTGCCTATTTTGAGGGCCTGCCTGTCGACTTTGAGCGTGCAGAGCGCCTGGTCGCGGTGGGCGGCACCGTCACCACGCTTGTGGCGCTCGTTCATGAGCTGGAACCGTACGATTCGAGCTTTGTGCACCTGCGCGAGCTTTCGATGGAGCAGGTTTCGGCCGTCATCGAGCGCATGTCCACGCTGGATGTTGCAGGCATTGCCGCGCTGCCAGGCGTGCAGCCCAAACGCGCGGGCGTGATCTTGGCAGGTGCCGTGGTAATTCGCGAGCTCATGAGTGCTGGTGGCTATGAGGCGCTTACCGTAAGCGAGAACAGCCTACTCGCCGGCATGGCCGCTACTATCAACGAGGTTCTCGACGGCGCGACCCCCACCATCGCCTGGACTCCCAGCCTGAGTGCCCTCTAAAAGTGGTCAAAAAAGCTCTGTCCCAAATGAGCTGCTCTGCAGTTGACGGCATCCAAAAGAAACGAGCCCGCATCCCTGGGGGACACGAGCTCGTAAACAATACGTGGTAGGGGCGGTGGGACTCGAACCCACAATCCTTGCGGCGAGAGATTTTAAGTCTCCTGCGTATGCCAATTCCGCCACGCCCCCGTGAGACTAGAAGTCTAGCACAAGCCGCCCGTTACGCGTTGACAGCCATCGAGTGCTGGCCCGACTTTTCCAGGTACTCGGCAAACTTGCCCTCGTCGCCCTTGTTCTTGTACTGCAAGGCCAGCAGGTACTCCAAGCGACAACTCTTAACCTTATCGTCGCCGGCCTCCTTGAGCATGCGCTCCAGCTCGGGAATGTCGTTGTGGCGCTTGAGGATCATCGTGTCGTACATCAGCTGGCATTCGTGCGCGACTGCCTCGGCCTGACCACCCTCAAAGCCCTTGATCTCGTGCAGGAGCTCCTTGGACTTTTTGCGGTCCTCCTGGCCAACGTAGTAGTTAAAGGCCTTGATTACCAGGTCGACGCGCTGCATCTTGGGCAGGTTGAGTCCCAGAAGCAAGTCGAACATCTCGTCGGCGCGCTTGTGGTCCTCGCGCAGCAGATAGGAGTTCAGGCGCAGGTAGTCGCGGTTGTAGCGCGGGTACAGCATGCTGGTGAGCTTGCTGTCGAGCAAGCGATCGAACTTGTCCCACTGCTTAGCGGCCATAAGCTGCTGCAGGCGCTTAAACGTGGTGCGTTTTTTGACGCTAAAGAATACTGACACGGCGATACAGATGATGACGACGGCGGTCCAGAGTGTGCGGGAATCGGGCATATTAGGGTCCTTAGTCGCTCGTAAACAAGCGGTATGACAACACGTACTGGATGTATTATACGCAGCGCGCAAGCAAACTGGCATAAAAGCGCATCGAGGCCGAGCGCCATCGCTCGCTGCGGTACACTTACCTAAAGTAAACCATGAAGGGAGACACTACCTATGAAGAAGATCGTTTTGGCTTGCGGTGCTGGCGCTGCTACTTCCACGCTCGTTGCCCAGAAGGTCGCTACCATGCTCGACGCCAACGGTTATGCCGGCAAGTATGAGATTGTGCAGTGCGCCATCTCCGAGGCCAAGGATTACTGCGACGAGGGCGCCGACCTGCTGATCGCCACCACCGTTGCCCCCGAGGGCCTCACCTGCCCGTACGTGAGCGGCGTGCCCTTCATGACCGGCATGAACCGCGTCGCTGCCGAGAAGGCCGTTCTCGACGTCATGGCTCAGTAGGCGCTGACTGTATGAGTGAGCAGAACGCCAATCCGGTCGAGCTCTTTGGCATGCGCGTTGCCCATGTGGGCATTAACGCCACCGACCCGGCAGACGCCCTGGAGATCGCGGAGCTGTTCTCGACGATGATGGGCCTGCCCGTCATCGAGACCCCGGTTTCGTACTTTAACGATTCGCTGGTCGAGATCATGAAGCAGAACGGTCGTGGCACCAAGGGCCACATTGGCTTTGCCGTCAACGACATCGATGCGGCCGAGAAGTGGTTTGCCGAGCGCGGGCTCGAGGTCAACGAGGAGTCGCGCGTGTTGCTGCCCGACGGCGGCACCAAACTCGTGTACTTTAAGCGCGAGTTCGCCGGCTTTGCCGTGCATCTGTGCCGCGAGTAGCGCACAAGCTGCTTATAGCTAGCAAAAAGGGATAGGGCCGCATGGCCTTATCCCTTTTTTATGCCGAGGGACATCCCTACCGCGGCAGGCGAATCGTAAAGCGGCTGCCGACCCCTTCGACCGAGGTCACGCCGATGACGCCGCCGTGGCTGTCGACGATCCACTTGGCAATGGCGAGCCCCAGACCCGAGCCCTGCGCGCCGGCATTGCGTGCGTTGTCGGCACGGTAGAACCGCTCAAACGCGTGAGCTGCGGATTCCTGGTTCATGCCGATGCCCTCGTCCTCAACGCTTATGCCAATCGCGCCCGTGCCCGCATCGGGTGTTATGGCAAACGTGACGGTCGTGCCTGCGTCCGAATACTTGGCGGCGTTTTGCACGATCACGCGCAGCGCCTGCTTCACGAGTGCCACGTCAACCGATGCGTTGCAGCGCGGGTCGCTGGTAAGTGCGGCATCGTATGCCAGCCGATATGTGTGCCCGGCATCGATCATCTGCGATTCTTCGCAAACCTCGCCGACCAGTGCAGCCAGGTTGGTATTCGCGCGCCGCAGCACGGTGCGGCCGGCATCGCCGCGCGCCAAAAACAGCAGCTGCTCCACGAGCTCCTGCATATGCTCGCTTTCGGCCTTGAGCGAGGCGATGGACTCTGCCAGCACGTCCGGGTCGTCTTTGCCCCAGCGGTCGAGCATGTTCACGTAGCCCTGAATCACCGCGATGGGCGTGCGCAGCTCGTGACTCGCATCGTTGACAAAGCGCATCTGCTGCAGCTTTGCCTCTTGCATCTGACGCAGCAGGCGGTTGAGCGCGACCTCGATACTCGCCAGATCGGCGTCGCCGGTGGTGACGCTCGGCGAGTCGACGCTTGCGCGCTCGATGGCCTGCTC
>USHZ01000102.1 GCA_900554595.1 uncultured Collinsella sp.
CCTTGGCGACGATCATCGAGACCAGATCCTGCGGGCTCGTGACGATGACGATGCCATCGACGGGCAGCGACTGAAAGACCGTGAGGGCGACGTCGCCCGTTCCCGGAGGCATGTCGACCAGCAGGTAGTCGATGGGGCCCCATGAGGTTTCGCTCCAGAACTGCCTGATGGCACCCGCGATAACCGGACCGCGCCAGAGGACGGGGTCGGTTTCGTTTTGGAGCAGCAGGTTAGAGCTCATAACCTTGACGCCGTGCTCGGAGATTTCGGGCAGCATAAGGTTGCCGAGAGCATGGACGTGACGTCCGCTCATACCGAACATCTTGGGGATGGAGGGGCCGGTGATGTCGGCATCGAGGACGCCGACCTTGTGACCGTGGCGGGCAAGCTCGGTGGCGATGGCGCCGGTGACGAACGACTTGCCGACGCCGCCCTTGCCGGATAACACGGCGATGACGCGCTTGACTTCGGATAGCGTGTTCTCTTCAAATTCCTGCGGTGCGGTTTGTCCGCCGGCCGCCTGTGCGTGCTCGCAACCCATATCTGACTCCTTTGTATGCGTTGGGGCAAGGCCCCACGATGTGACACGAGCGTCATTGTACCCTCGTTTGCGAGCGGGAGTCATTCATGATGCGTGGTAGGCGATCGACGGTATTCGAAAGTACGGACCGAGCGTGCAGTCTGCGGCGTCAGGCAACGCAAAAGGTCTGCGAATCTTGTATTACGAACATCTGTGCGCGTCGAGTGCGCTAAACTCATCGTCAGTGTGATTTGAAGTTGTAGGAGGCAAGGAGCTTCCATGTCTGATTCTTCTATCGTTATTCGCGGCGCGCGCGAGCATAACCTGCGCGATATCGATGTTTCCATTCCGCGCGACCAGCTCGTGGTCATAACCGGTCTTTCCGGATCGGGCAAGAGCTCACTGGCGTTCGATACCATCTATGCCGAGGGCCAGCGCCGTTACGTCGAGAGCCTTTCGAGCTATGCACGTCAGTTTTTGGGCCAGATGGACAAGCCCGATCTGGACTCGATTGACGGCCTGTCGCCGGCTGTGTCGATCGATCAGAAGACGACGTCCAAAAACCCACGCTCGACGGTGGGCACCGTAACCGAGATTTACGACTATCTGCGTCTGCTGTTTGCTCGCGTGGGAACGCCGCACTGTCCTGAGTGCGGTCGTGTCATTGAGCGTCAGACGACCGATCAGGTCGCCGATAAGGTGCTGGCGGCGGGGGAGGGCCGTCGCGCGTTTGTGTTGGCGCCGGTGGTTCGTGGACGCAAGGGCGAATATGCCAAGCTGTTTGAGGACTTGCGTGCGGAGGGCTTTAGCCGTGTGCGCGTCGACGGCGAGGTGCGCTCGCTTGACGACCCAATCGACCTGGACAAGAAGTTCAAACACGATATTGAGGTCGTGGTCGACCGTATCGTGATTCGAGAGAACTCCCTGGGTCGCATTGCCGAGTCCGTTGAGCAGGCGACGGCACTGGCGCACGGTAACGTGAACGTGTACATGCTGCCCGACCGCGACGCTCCCGAGGGAACCGAGGGCGAGCTGCTGGAGTATTCGCTGGCACTGGCGTGCCCGGAGCATGGGCATTCCATCGACGACCTGCAGCCGCGCGATTTCTCGTTCAACGCGCCCTATGGTGCATGTCCAGAGTGCGATGGCCTGGGCTTTAAAAAGACAGTCGATGCCGAGGCACTGATTGAAGACCCCTCAAAGTCGATTGCCGACGGAGTCTTTGGCAGCCTGTTCGGCAATTCCAACTATTATCCGCAGATTTTTGCTGCAGTCTGCAAACACTTTAAGGTGAGTGCCGATACGCCATGGGAAGACCTGCCCCCGCGGGTGCGTCGTGCGTTTTTGGATGGTATGGGCGATACGAAGATTTCGGTCGACTATCAAAAGCTCGATGGGCGTCGCAGCCAGTGGGACACTAAGTTCTCGGGTGTGCGCAACATCCTGTACGAGCGCTACAGCGAGACGACGAACGAGAATACCAAGGCTCGCTTGGAGAAATACATTCGTGAAGAGCCGTGCTCGAGCTGTCACGGTGCTCGCCTGCGTCCCGAGATGCTTGCCGTCACCGTGGGCGGCAAGTCCATTTACGACGTCTGCTGCTTGTCATGTCGCGAGTCGCTCGAGTTTTTTGAGGGCCTGGAGCTTACCGAGCGTCAGCAGTTTATCGGCGGGCGCATCGTCAAGGAAATCCTGGATCGCCTGCGTTTTCTGGTCGATGTCGGACTCGACTATCTGACGCTCGATCGCGCCTCGGCGACGCTTTCCGGCGGCGAGGCCCAGCGTATTCGCCTGGCGACGCAGATCGGCGCCGGTCTCATGGGCGTTCTGTACATTCTGGACGAGCCGTCGATCGGCCTTCACCAACGCGATAACGAGCGCCTGATCAAGACGCTCGAGCGCTTGCGCGATATCGGTAATACCGTTATCGTCGTCGAGCACGACGAAGACACTATTCGCGCTGCCGACTACGTGATCGATATGGGTCCCGGTGCGGGCGTTAACGGCGGACACGTGGTCGCCGCGGGAACGCCTGCCGATATCATGGCGTGCCCCGATTCCATGACGGGTGCTTATTTGACCGGCAAGCGGATGATCCGCGTGCCCGATGAGCGCCGCAAGCCCGGCCGCGGCTGTCTTAAGATCACGGGTGCCCGCGCTAACAATCTCAAAAACGTTACCGCCAAGATTGAGTTCGGTACGCTCACAGTCGTTACCGGTGTTTCGGGATCGGGCAAGAGCTCCCTGGTCACCGATACGATTGCGCCCGCGCTTACGAATGCCATCCATCGTTCGACGCGTCCCGTGGGGCCGTACAAGAAGATTGAGGGCATCGAGTGCATCGATAAGGTAATCGATATCGACCAGTCACCGATCGGTCGCACGCCGCGTTCGAACCCTGCGACCTATATTGGCCTGTGGGATGATCTGCGTGCGCTATTTGCAAGCACGCCGGAGTCGAAGGCGCGCGGCTACTCGCCGGGACGTTTCTCCTTTAACGTAAGCGGCGGTCGCTGTGAGGCGTGCAAGGGCGATGGTCAGATTAAGATCGAGATGCACTTCCTTCCCGATATCTATGTCCCCTGTGAGGTGTGTGGCGGCAAGCGTTATAACCGCGAGACGCTCGAGGTTACCTACCGCGGCAAAACAATCTCGGACGTGCTCGACATGAGTGTCACCGAAGCACTGGCTTTCTTTGGGAATATCCCGCAGATTAAGCGCAAGCTGCAGACCCTATATGACGTGGGTCTGGGCTACGTGAGCTTGGGTCAGCCCGCTACGACGCTTTCGGGAGGCGAGGCGCAGCGCGTGAAGCTCGCCAAGGAGCTTCATCGTCGTCAGACAGGCAAGACGTTCTACATTTTGGACGAGCCCACAACCGGCCTTCATTTTGAGGATGTTCGCCAGTTGCTCGACGTGTTGCAGCGCCTAGTCGATGCGGGCAATACGGTTCTGGTGATCGAGCACAACCTTGATGTCATCAAGGTTGCCGACCGCCTGATCGATATGGGCCCTGAGGGCGGCAATGGCGGCGGAACCGTCGTGGTCTCAGGCACGCCGGAACAAGTCGCGGCATGTTCGCAGAGCTACACGGGCAAGTTCTTGGCGCCGCTGCTCAAGCGTGACCGTGAGCGTCAGGCGCAGCTCGACGCGCAGTAAAGAGACGCTGTAGTACCGACGCGCCACCGATTCCTTCTGATTCGGTGGCGCTTCTGTGTGTCGAGATGGCATATGCGGCGGAATTGGCCCTATACTTAATCTTTGTGTCGCTCTGCGAGGGAAAGGATGTGCCATGGCAAAGGCTGTTAAGACGTCAAAAACCAATGCGATGCGCGAGCTGGAAAGCGCCGGCATCTCCTATGTTCTCCATACGTACAAAGACGATGGCGATGAATCGTCAGGTCTGGGCGTCGCGATTTCCGAGCAGCTTGGCGAGGAGCCCGGTCAGGGATTTAAGACCCTGGTCTGCACGACGCCGTCCAACGACCATGTCGTGTGCTGCATTCCCGTTGCCGATGAACTCGACCTCAAGGCCGCCGCGCGCGCCGCAGGCGAAAAGTCGCTGACCATGATGCATGTCAAAGATTTGCTTGCCTCGACGGGGTATGTCCGCGGCGGTTGCAGCCCGGTCGGTATGAAAAAACGTTTCCGGACGCTGATTGATGAGACATGCGTCCTTTGGGATACCATTTTTATCTCGGGTGGCAAGCGCGGCTATCAGCTTGAGCTTGCTCCCGATGACTTAGTTGCATTTTGCGGGGCGACGGTTGCCCCGATCACGAGAGAGGACTGAGCGATGCCGCAGGAAGAATCAAAGTCCGGAGCTCACTTTGCAAAAGGGTCGGCTCCTCAGGCGCCCGCGTCCGAGGCCGCTTCGTTCGATAACGAGATTCGAAACGCTTGGTCCGCTGCCGCTGACCCGGGCGAGACGGCCGTGTACTTGCGTGCCGCTGGTGTCGGCGCGGCGCTTCCCCGTACGGTTCTTTCTTCGGCTCGTCCTGATGAGACGGCTGTTTTTTTGGCCGCCGCTCAATCTAGCGCAAGCGTGATGCCGATCGCCTCCGAGGCTCCTCGTGAGCCGCGTCCCGATGAGACGGCGGTGTTTTTGATGGCAGCCCAGGGAAAGAGCACACCGCAGAGCGCTCCTGCCGCTCGTTCCGCTAAGCCCGCGGCTCATGATGATGGCGAACCGCTTCTTTCGGATGACGAATGGTCGCCGCTTGGTTCGACCGATCCCGTCGAGGGCGTGGCCATCGACGGTGATGACGACTGGGACCCTCTGTCGTTTTCTGCCCGAACCGTCGCCGCCAAAGAAGTTGACACGGTGTTTGGCGACCACGCCATATTCGATGATGATGCCGTATCCGGTAACAACATGCCGAACAGCGATGACGCCGCACCTGCTGATGACGCCGTTTTGGTTGACGATCCCTTTGCGATGACCGGCTCCTTTGCCGTCGTGGACGATTTACTGCCACAAGATGAGGTCCATGAGGGCTCTCAGGACGACGTAGACGATATGGGTTCATCGGACTACTCCACGGTTGGTCGTTCTGCTGGCCTCATGACCGTGCTGACCATCG
The DNA here is from genome assembly GCA_900554595.1 of uncultured Collinsella sp. Classification (GTDB taxonomy): domain Bacteria; phylum Actinomycetota; class Coriobacteriia; order Coriobacteriales; family Coriobacteriaceae; genus Collinsella. The sequence continues at coordinate 5,104 of USHZ01000102.1, forward strand.
TGTCGCGCGTCACCGGGTTTATCCGCACGTGGGCCATGGCGGCCGCCATCGGCATGTCGCTGCTCTCGTCCTCCTATCAGGTTGCCAACAACCTGCCCAACATGCTCTACGAGCTCGTGATGGGCGGCATGCTCGTTACAGCGTTTTTGCCGGTGTATATGGGCGTGAGGCGCGAGCAGGGCCGCGAGGCATCGAACGAGTATGTCGGCAACCTGCTCGGTATTCTGCTTCTGCTGCTGGGCGGCATCTCGCTGTTGGGCACCGTGTTTGCTCCCGGCTTTATCTGGACGCAGTCGTTCCTTTCGGGCGATGGCGGCAGCATGGATACCGCTGCGTTCATGTTCCGCTTCTTTGCTATCCAAATTCTGTTTTATGGCTTGGGCTCGGTGTTCTCGGGCGTTCTCAACGCACACCGCGACTACTTCTGGTCGACGTTTGCCCCGGTTCTCAACAATGTCATCGTCATCGCCAGCTTTATGGGCTTTGCTCCCGTGTCTGCACAATTTGGCGAGCAGGCCGGTATTATCTTGATCGCAGCTGGTACGACCCTCGGCGTCTTTGTCCAGATGGCCTGCCAGATTCCCGCGCTTGGCAAGCATGGCGTGCATCCTCATATCCATATCGACTTTAAGGACCCCGCGCTGCGACAGACGATTGCGCTTGGTATTCCGACGCTGCTCGCCACGGTGTGCATGTTTGTCTCGACCTCCATTACCAATGCCGCCGCGCTGGTGGTGCAGCCCGAGACCGGCCCTTCCGTCATCGCATATGCGCGCCTGTGGTACACATTGCCCTATGCGCTGATCGCCGCCTCGCTTTCGACGGCACTCTATACCGAACTCTCTCACGATGCGCAGGAGAAGGACTACGACAGCGTCCGCACGGGCATTTCGCGCGGTGTCGCTCAGATGCTCTTTTTCCTGATTCCGTTTGCGCTGTACCTGATCGTCTTCGCCCGTCCGCTCAACATGATCTACTGCGCTGGCAAGTTCGATGAATCCGGTGTGGCGCTGGTGTCGGAGTTTCTAATCTATCTGGCACTTTCCCTTCCGCTCTACGGCGTGGTCGTGCTGATGCAGAAGAGCTTCTCGGCCCTGCTCGATATGAAACCTTATAGCCGCTATTGCCTGTACTCCGCTATCGGTCAGGCCGGTTCGGTGCTGCTGTTTGGCGTGGTGCTGGGCTACGGCATGCCGGCTATTGCGCTTTCGTACGTCGTTGACTATGTGGTCTTGGTCGGATGCTCACTGTGGTGGCTGCGCCGTCGTCTGCATGGCCTTCAGGTCAAGTCTATCCTGCACGGCGGTTTCTTCGGCCTATTGTTCGGTGGCTTGGGCGCTTCCGCGGGCGCCGGCATCATGTGGGCACTCGAGCACTTTGTCGGAGTGCTTGGCAGCTCGATCCTAATTACCCTGGGCTACGTTTGTGTTGCAGGCATCGTCTCGCTCGCTGTGACTTTTGGTCTTGCCTTCGTCTTTAAGATGCCCGAGGTCTCGGCGCTGCTTCGTCGCAAGTAGGTACGCGTGGCAGGTCACGACAACATTCCAACACTTGCCGAACAGGTTTCGCGCGTTCCCACGCAACCCGGCTGCTACCTTTGGAAAGATGCCAAGGGCGATGTCATCTATGTGGGCAAGGCAAAAAACTTGCGTGCCCGTATGCGTCAATACGTGACGCTGCAGGACGAGCGTCAAAAGATCCCGCTCATGATGCAGCTCGTGGCGAGCTTCGACTATATCGTGGTGGAGACCGAGCACGAGGCATTGGTGCTCGAGCGCAATCTGATTGGCCAGTACCATCCGTACTTTAACGTCGATCTCAAAGACGATAAGAGCTATCCCTTTATCGCCATTACCAAGAGCGACCTGTTTCCGGCTATTAAATACACGCGAGAGCGTCATAAACCGGGAACGCGCTATTTTGGCCCCTATACCGATAGCCGCGCGGCGCGTGAGACCATCGATACGCTACGCAAGGTTATTCCTATTTGCTCGGCATCCTGTGCGGAATGGCGCCGCTGCCGCCGCATCGTCGAATCTCATAAGGGCGAAGAAGACATCGTCAATATGATTTGCGCGCAAAACGGGCGTCCCTGCTTTGACTACC
>USHZ01000103.1 GCA_900554595.1 uncultured Collinsella sp.
TATATTGCACTTTTTGCGGGTATCGTCTAACCTATGGAGCCGCGATTGGCCATTTTGTACGTTTTACGTGCTAAAATGCCAAATATTGAATCAGATATAACCCAACTATTTGGAGGTACGAATGGCACTCCCTCAGCTTACCGATGAGCAGCGTAAGCAGGCTCTTGAGAAGGCTGCCGCCGCGCGTCACGCTCGCGCAGAGCTCCGTGAGCAGATCAAGAAGGGCGAGAAGTCCCTCGAGTCCGTGCTCAACTCCGATGATCCCATTGCTTCTCGCATGAAGGTTTCCACCCTCATCGAGTCTCTCCCCGGTTATGGCAAGGCCAAGGCCGCCAAGATCATGGAGGAGCTCGGCATCTCCGCTACCCGTCGCGTCCAGGGCCTTGGCGTCCGTCAGCGCGAGCAGCTCCTCGAGCAGCTGACCAAATAAGTGAGCGCTCAGGATTCAAAGCTCTTTGTGATTTCTGGACCGTCAGGCGCGGGCAAGGGCACGCTCGTCACTCGTGTGCGCGAGCGTCGCTCTAACCTGGGCCTGACGGTTTCGGCTACCACGCGAGCTCCACGCAAAGGCGAGGTCGATGGCGTCAATTATTTTTTCCTGACGCGCGAGGAGTTCGACCGCCGCGTGGCAAACGGTGAGTTTGTTGAGTGGGCCGAGGTCCACGGTAACTGCTACGGCACGTTGGTGAGCGAGGTTCAGTCCAAGCTCGCCTCTGGTTCGTCTCTCATCTTGGAGATCGATGTCCAGGGTGCCCTGCAGGTTAAGGAGCGTTTCCCCGAGGCCGTGCTGATCTTTATCAAGCCACCCTCGCTCGAGGTGCTCCGCGAGCGTCTGGTCGGTCGCGGTACCGAGACGCCCGAGACGATCGAGCTGCGTATGGCAAACGCCGCCCATGAGCTTGCCCTTGCCGACCGCTACGACGACGTCGTGGTGAATGACGATCTCGACCGCGCGACCGACGAGCTCGTTCGCGTTCTCGATATGCATGAAAGGATCTGAGGTCCGTGTCCGTTGTAAAGCCTTGCATTGACGATCTTCTGGAGAAGACCGATCACAACCGCTTCCTGCTCGCTTCGCTTGCTTCCAAGCGCGCCTGCGACATTAACAGCATGCTGCGCGGCCAGCACAACCGCGTGCTTGCCGTCCAGGATGTCGACGACATCACCATTGCGCTTTCCGGCGCCGATACCATCTCGATGGCTATGGACGAGATCGTCGACGGCGACATCTCCTATGACGAGGCCCGTTACGAGAAGGCGCTCGGCCACAAGGTTGCTGAAGCCTAAATGGCAGCTCGCGTCTGCCTGGTCCACTATCACGAGGTTGGACTGAAGGGCAAAAACCGCGCACATTTTGAGCATATCCTCATGGATAACATTAAGGCGGCCTTGGCCGCCTTTTCCGTGAACGCCGTGTCTCGAATTTCCGGTTATATCCTCGTGACCTTTAACGAGCATCAGGCCGACGAGGCGGCGCGTGTCATCCGCACCGTCCCTGGCGTCGCCCGTGTGTCCCTGGCGTACCACACCAACCGCGACCCGCAGGAGTACTGCGCCGCCGCCGTCAAGGCGCTGCGCGAGTTTGGCCCCTTCGATTCGTTTAAGGTGCACGCCAAGCGTTCCAATACTGACTATGAGCTCACCTCGATTGATATCAATCGTCAGGTGGGCGAGGTGCTGTGCGAGGCCTTCCCTGATAAAAAGGTTCAAATGCACGACCCCGATGCGATGGTGCACGTACTGGTGGTCCAGGGTAGCGTTTACGTGTACGCGCGCTCCGAGCGCGGCGTGGGCGGTCTGCCGGTGGGTTCTGCCGGCAAGGTGGTGACGCTTCTGTCGTCGGGCATCGATTCTCCGGTGGCGACCTGGATGCTCGCGCGTCGCGGCGCGGTGTGCGTGCCGGTACATTTCTCCGGTCGTCCGCAGACGCCCGACACGAGCGAGTATTTGGTGCAGGACATCATCCGTGCGCTTGAGCCGGGTGTCCAGATCGGCCGCCTGTACGTGGTGCCGTTTGGCGACTGCCAGCGTGAGATTTCGGTCACCTGTCCCAGCAACCTGCGCGTGATCATGTATCGCCGCATCATGTATTCGGTTGCCGAGCGCATTGCGCATATCGAGGGCGCCAAGGCCATCGTGACCGGCGAGTCGCTCGGTCAGGTTGCCTCCCAGACGCTCGAGAACATCATGGCTGTTAACGAGGCTGTGAAGATTCCCGTGTTCCGTCCGCTCATCGGGTCTGACAAGCAGGAGATCATTGCGCGCGCTCAGGAAATCGGTACGTTCGATATTTCCACTGAGGCGGCGCCCGACTGCTGCACGCTGTTTATGCCGCGTCGTCCCGAGACGCACGCCAAACTCGATGCCGTGCACGAGGCCTGGGAGCTGTTCGACCACGAGGAGATGATCGAGCGCTTGCTTAAGCAGACCGAGTACATCGACTTCTCCAGCAACACGTATAAGGCCCCTAAGACCTTAAAACGCAAACATTCGGAGCTTGCTCCGCGTGAGATTTACCAAGATCACGAGTAATTGCCTGCATAGACCGACGATGCGCCTGTATCGTCGGTCTTTTGCTATCTGGTCAAATGATGCCAAGATGTTCATTCGCTGACGTGTGCCTGAATAAATGGACACTTTTCCGCAAGGTTTTGGTCAGCTTTTGGTTTGACCGCGAAAGCTGGTTTGTCCATGTGACTCGTTCGGCTGCGCTTTCCTGACACGATGGTGCTGGGAGGTTTTGCTATGGCGCAGCGCGAGCAACACGAACGGGTTAAACGGATGGACCGCTGGGCAGAAAAGCTGCTCGGCCATAAGGCGGTGGTCGTGGCGATCCTGGTTGTCATTGCCGCCGCGAGTGGCTTGGCGATGGCAAGTTTTAATAGCCGGTCCGGTGGCGTGTCGTTTGAGCGTAGTGATGAGGCGAGCGCCTCGGATGTGCGCGGGTCCGGGGATGCGTCTGCTGATGATGCCGATGAGTCTTCGGCCAAGAGCTCCTCTGCTGCCGAGGTGTACGTCGATGTGGATGGCGCCGTTGTGAGGCCTGGCGTGTATCGGCTCAAAGATGGAGCACGGGTGTCCCAAGCGATCGATGCCGCCGGAGGGCTTACGGCCGAGGCGGATGTGACAGGGCTCAATCGGGCATCCAAGGTCGCAGACGGACAAAAAATATACGTACCTAAGGTGGGGGAGCAGCAGGCGGTTGCCGCGGACGGTGGAGCCGATAACGGAGCTGTTTTGGCTTCGGGCGCAAATGATGTGGCGGGGCTCGTCAATATCAATACAGCGAGCGCGGCGGAGCTGCAGACGCTTTCGGGCATCGGGCCTTCTATGGCGCAGTCGATTATCGATGAGCGGACAAAGAACGGTGCTTTCGCCTCAGTCGATGACCTGATGCGCGTCTCGGGAATCGGTGAGAAGAAGCTCGCCAAAATCAAAGATTGCATCTGCGTATGAGTGCGTCCGAGCGCGAGCATGTGATGCCACCTCGACCATTGATGCCGTGGACGATGGCACTTTGTGCCGGCTTGTGTGTGAGCTGTGGCTTGGTACTAAACATGGCGGCCGATTTGCTGTTGGGAGAGCGGGCAGTGCCCGTCACGTTGCTTATGGCCATTCCCGTTGCGGCTGCGGCTTGCATCGTATTGGCTCGGTCCTGTATACGCCTTGTGCGGTGGAGACGATGGCTTTATGCCGCGGGCCTTGGCTTCGTGGCGGGGGCGGTCGTGTCCGCGGGTTGGGCGATCGGGGCGCTGCGTGCTTCGAGCGCACTGGATAATCGGGCTGCGAGCAGTCTCGAGTTTGTTGTGCACGGCGACCCCTCCATCAGTGACGGTGCGTACTCCTATACCTGCGATGTGTATGCGGGCGAAAGGCGTTTGGGTCAGGTGCGGCTGTCGTGTGATCGTGAGTTCGACGCCGGTTCGCATGTACGTGCTATCGGTCGAATTTCGCGCTTTGAGAACGATGCGTATGGGCGCTCACGCCTGCTTCGAGGCGAGCTTCGAAAAGTGAAGGCCATCCGGTTGGTGTCGGTCGATGAGGGCTCTCCGGGGCCGCTTCTTCGGCTCCGAAATGGGCTGCTTGCGTCCATCGCTCCCGCGACCGACCCGGCGCGTTCGCTCATAGCCGGTGTTGTCTGCGGTCGTTCGGCCGAGCTGCGCGCCCAGCCGGCGGGCGACTGGTTTTCGGTGACGGGAACGGCGCATCTTATCGCCGTATCGGGCAGCCATTTGGCTATCGTGGGTTTTGTAATCGAGGTTGTATTGCAAAAGACTCGGTGTTCACGCGGTCTTCAAACGGCGATATTGGCGATAACGCTTGTTGGTTACGCTGCCTTTACGGGCGCGTCACCCTCGGCAGTGCGCGCGTGCTGCATGGTGTTCGCGACGCTTGTCGTAAACGGCGCGGGGCGTCGCCGGCATGGCGCATCGGCACTCTTCGTAACCATGTCCATCTTTGTACTGCTGCGGCCGACGGTGCTGTTCGAGATGGGCTTTCAGCTTTCATGTGCCAGCGTCTTTGCCATCCTGTGCTTTTGCCCGTACGTCACCTATGCTTTGGGGGAGCTGGGTGTGCCGACGGGCATTGCCGGCATGCTTTCCGTCACACTGTGCTCGCAGTTGGCGACACTTCCCATTACCATTCCTGCCTTTGGTACGGTCTCGCTCATTGCTCCGCTGGCGAATGCGGTCATCGGTCCGGTGGTGAGTGTACTGCTCGCTGTTTCGATTGTACTGGTTCCCTTTTCGCTCGTGGCGCCTTTGCAATCATGGGCACTCGTTGTGCCCATGATTGCCGCACGCTGCGCGTTGTTCTTTGAGCAGTTATTTGCCGCCGTGCCGGGTGCATCCGTGAGCGTGCCGCCCGATAGCATGTGGATTTATCTAGTGCCGTGTTTGCTGGCGGTTCTGCTGGCCTGGTGGCCGCGTCCCCGTGCACGTCCTATGGCGTTAGGGCTTGCATGCCTGGTGCTCTTGGCTGCGATTCCGTACATCTACTGGGATCGATTCGCTCCGCCTTCGGTGACGGTGCTCGATGTTGGCCAGGCCGATGCCATTCTTATCCGCCAAGGTGGGACCGTGGCGCTCGTCGACTGCGGGCTCGATGAGCGAGTGGTGAGCGCGCTGGTTCGCAATAACGTCCACCATATCGACGCCGTCTTCGTGACACATTGGGACGAAGACCATTGGGGTGGTCTTCCCGATGTGCTCGATCAGTTTTCGGTTGGAACCATTGTGGTCGCGGCCGATGCCCTTGACGGCGCGCCTGCTGAGGTCCTGAATCGCTCCGGCGTAACGTATCGGCAGGTGGCTTGCGGAGACATAGTCGATATCGGCTCATTTTGCGCCCGCGTGATGTGGCCATTCGAGTCCGTGGATGGCGAGGGGAATGAGGACTCGCTTGTCCTGCTGCTCTCCTATGCTCAGGAAGGCAAGAGCCTGCGCGTGCTCCTCACTGGTGATGCCGAGCTCGATCAGGAGCGCGAGTTTGTACAGGAGGTGGGTGATATCGATGTGCTCAAGCTGGGGCATCACGGCTCAAAAGTTTCCGTCGATACAGACCTGCTGGGCACGCTTAAGCCCGAGCTCTCTATCGCGAGCGAGGGCAACCGTTACGGCCATCCATCCGATGCCTGCATTGCTGCGGTTCGCGATGCGGGCGGCGTATTCGCTTGCACCGTCGAACATGGAGACATTTCCGTCTCGCCGACCGCGAAGGGCTTTGCGATGCGATGCCAGCGACCGTGATGCTGACGTTGGCGCTGGACCAACCCCTGGGCTAAAATGGCACGGTACGAATTCGAGTGTGTGCGAGAGGGGAGCGCAATGTCCGAAACCGGTCTGTTGCCGGCATATCTGATCGTCGGTACCGATGGAGTCAAGCGCGATCACGCCGTCTCGCGCATGAAGGCACGTCTGGAAAAGTCGGGCATGGTCGAGTTCAACCTCGACGAGCGCGATATGACCAAAGACCCCGATATCGAGTCGATTATCGGATCGCTCAACACCTTTCCCATGGGTAGCGAGTTTCGCCTGGTGATCCTCGATGGCTGCTCCAAGCTTGCCAAGGCGGTCTCGGAACCGCTCGTCGAGTATCTCGCAAGTCCCAGCCCTACGACGGTCTGTCTCATTATTGCCGACTCACTTGCCAAGAATACGCGCCTGTATAAGGCAATCGCCAAGATCGACAAGAAGGCTATCGTCGATTGCTCGGGTACCAAGCGCTGGGAACTGCCGCGCCGCGTTCAGCAGATGGCGACGCAGCACGGTAAGTCCATCTCGACGGCTGCTGCCGAGGAGCTCGTCTCGCGTTCGGGCGAAAACACGCGCATGCTCGATAACGACCTGGCAAAGCTCGCCCAGATGGTCGAGGCGCCCCAGATTGAGCTTGCCGACGTGGAGCGTTGGATCGTGCGTACGGCCGAGGTCCAGCCCTGGGACTTCCTCAACGCCGTCTCGGCTCGCGATATGCGGCGTTCGCTCGAGCTCTTTAAGCTTCTGCCCTTCAAGAGCTACGTGTGGACCTACACGCTGTTATGCGGTCGCATCCGTGAGCTGATCGTCGCCAAGGCGCTCGACTCTCGTGGGCAGGGGCGTGAGCTCGCCGCGACGCTCAAGCTTCAGGCCTGGCAGGTCAAGAATCACCTTACCTGGGCGCGTCGTTTTTCGATGACCGAGCTCGTTGCCGCGCTCGAGGGTGCCGTCGATGTGGAACTCGCGCTCAAGGGTTCGTCCGATTCGGAGACCGCACTTTTGCTCTGGATTACGAACATCTTGAGAAAATCGTGATGATACCTGCCTATTTGACAAATTCGTTCTATCCCTTTGAGGGGGAGCGTGCTATAGTAGGCGCTTGCATGACCTCACCGTGTCTCAGAGGTGTCATACATTTTTTGCAAGGAACTCGAAAGGAACTCCAGAAGTGGCAAACATCAAGTCTCAGAAGAAGCGTATCCGCACCAATGAGGCAGCTCGCATGCGTAACAAGGCTGTCAAGTCCGAGCTCAAGACGCTGACCAAGCACGTCCAGTCCGCCGTCGCCGAGGGCGACGCCGAGAAGGCCCAGGCTGCCCTCAAGACCGTCACCAAGCGTCTCGACATGGCTGCCGCTAAGCATGTCATCCACAAGAACCAGGCTTCCAACCGCAAGTCCGGTCTTGCC
>USHZ01000104.1 GCA_900554595.1 uncultured Collinsella sp.
AGAGGACGGAAAACTTGGTTCGACGTGGTTCGCATCCGCGACTTTCGGTGATCCTTATTGTTGAGGGTTCGCCCAGCTATGCGATGCGCGCGCTCGAGAGCGTCCAGAACCAAGACCTCTATGATTTGCAGATTGTTGTGGTTTGTCGCGACGTTGCGCCGGGCGTGCGCCATTCGCTCGAGGTTGCCGCCGGCAGAGATATTCACATCGATTTGATCGACGTCGAGGATTCGGCGCGCGGAGCATGTCTTAAGGCCGGTTTTGCCGCCTCGCGCGGATTGCAGGTTGTTGCCATGAACGCCGACGAGTGGTTTGCCCCGCAGTCCCTTTCCAAGATGGTCGATGTTGCGTGCGATGCTGCGGCAGACATGGTGATTCCCACGGCATCGCTCGACCGCTACGATGCTCATCGTGAGCGCCATTCGCGTGTACTGGATGCCACCTCTCTTGCGATCGATGACCGTGCTTCATTGGCGGCCGGTCTGTCTCAAATGATTTCCGGCGGCCTGATTGCCCAGACTCCCGGTGTGATGTACAGCCGCACGCTGTTCGAGACGTGTTTGTCGCGCGACCGTGCGTTTCGCTCGATTGGGTTTATGACATGCGCTCTTTCGCAGGCGCAATGCATATCCGGGTGCGGTGATGCCTGTTTCCATGCGGTGGCGCCACGGCTTACAGATGCTTTTGACCCCACATTGTTTGCCAAGCTTACCGATGACGCCCGGGCGCTCGACGAGCTTATTGATTCGCTGGCAGAGGCGAACGGTGACGCGCAGCTAAAGGTGGCGAGCCATATGTTTTACTTCGCCGGGCTGGTCGCCTGCATCGAAAATTTGTGCTTGAGCCCGCATGGGGTTTCTTCAATTGAGCGTTCCGCCCGCATGCGTGATATGCTCGAGGCATCTCGAACTCGTCAGATGGCTGCGGCACTCAAGGGCAACCATCGTGGACTCGGCTTGTTGTTTGGACCGATTGCCAGTGCCAAACCTACGCGTTGCGTGATGTATACGCATCTGGCCGCTTTTTTTAACCGGACGGGCGTCAAAACTGCTTAAGACGGCTATTTTCGAAACAATCTTGCATGGAATTGTTTCGAAATGCGTTCTTATTCACAAATACCCTCAAATAGCGCTAAACTATTCAATTACTGATTGATTGTCTCCGCCATCTATGGAGTGAGGTTTAGTATGGCTAAAAAACGCAATGGGCGCCAGGATGCCATCAGAGATATCGTGCGCAACAAGGATGTTCGCACGCAGCGCGTGCTGGTGGACGAGCTTCGTGCCATGGGGTTTGATTGCACGCAGGCGACCGTTTCGCGCGACATTGCCGATATGGGGCTGCGCAAGCTCCCCGAGGGTATCTATGTCCTGGCCGAGGACTTGCATCTGCAGCGTATGGTTTCCGAACTGGTAACGGGCGTTCTGCGCACCGACAACTTGGTTATGATCAAGGCTCAGCCCGGTACCGCTTCGGGCATTGCCGCTGCGGTCGATGCCGCCGAGCTGCCCGACGTGCTCGGTTCGCTCGCCGGTAACGACACCATCTTGGTTATCGCCCAGACCGCCGAGGACGGCGAGCGCCTGGAGGCCCTCATCAACAAGCTGAGCAACTCTCGTAAGTAGGCAAGGCGGCGCGTGAGGATAGCGCCGTACGAGCGCATATAGCGACTTTTATGGGGCGTCGACGATGGTCGGCGCCCTTTTTTATTGTCGCATCGTGTTGGGGCGCATGCGAGGTTCCTCGTGACAAAAAGGCGCCCGAGCAGCATTTGAACTGCTCGGGCGCCTTTGATTGGCTATGGCTGGGTGCCTACTGACCCGTAGAGGGATCGGGCGTGGGCGTAGGCGTAGGCGTTGGAGTGGGGGAGCCACCCTCGCCGCCGCCTTCGCCACCGCTACCGTCGCCGCCCGTCGAGCCGCCGGTCGTGCCGGTGCCACCGGTGGTTTCGCCGCCCGTGGTCTCGGTGGTCGTGGTGGTCGTCGTCGTGGTCGTGGTGGTCTCTTTCTCGTCCTCTTCGTTCTCGTCCTTGGACTCTTCCTTCTTGGCGTTGTTGGTGCCGTAGAACTTCCAGACGTTGTTGTTCTTATACGTTGGGGCAGTGCCCGTCGGGAACTCCTCGCGGTCGGTGCCGGCAAGGACGGTGTTCATGAACTTCTTAAAGACGGGCAGGTTGGTGCTGTCGCCCAGCAGGTCCGTGCCGTACTTTTGGATGGGAATCTCACCTGCGGAGTAGCCGGTCCACAGGGCGCATGCCAGTTGCGGGGTATAGCCGCAGAACCACAGGTTGGTGGTGTTGTCGGTGGTACCCGTCTTGCCGGCATAGGGCTGGTTCACGCTCAGAGCGCCGGCGGCACCCGTGCCGCTGCCCTGCATGACTCCGGTCAGGACGTCGGTCACTGCCGCGGCCTCGCCGGCGGAGAGCACCTGCGAGGGGTTATCGGTGTGCTGGTACAGTACCGAGCCAGTGCGCGAATCAATCTCGGTGATGGCGATCGGCTGGCGATAGTAACCGCCGTTGGCAAACGTGGCATAGGCCGCGGCCATCTCGAGCGGCGAGATGGAGCCGGTGCCGAGCGTCATGACGGGAACGTCCTCGATATTGTCCTTAGAAGGATCGATGCCGAGCTTTTTGACGAGCGACATGATCTTGTTATTGCCGATGGCCTCTGCAACCTGGATATAGCCGGTGTTGGAGGAGTATGCCGTAGCCTGCTTGAGCGTAATGGTGCCGTAGCTTTGGTTGGCGTAGTTTTGCACCTCGGTCGTGGTGCCCTTGGCTTTGAGCGGCGAGTTGCAGTTGAGGGTGACGTTGGGGTTCATGCCGTTTTGGATGGCAGTGGCCAGCGTAAAGGCCTTAAACGTGGAGCCCACGGGACGCTTGGCCGTGGCGTGGTTCACGTGGTTCTCGTCGGCGTTATAGTCGTAGCCGCCCACCATACACTTGATGTAGCCGGTCTTGGGGTCGACGACGACCATGCCCATGTCCAGGCCGTCGAGCGAAAGCGTGTCGAGCTGGGCGCGCACGGCCTCCTCGGCAGTCTGCTGCATCGTGGGGTCGATGGTGGTCTTGACGGTTAGGCCGCCCTTAAACAGCACGTCGGTGGAGAACTCCTGCTCCAGCAGCTGCTTAACATAGGCGACAAAGTAGGGCTGCGAATACACGTCGACGCCGCTGCCCGAAATCTCGGTTACGTTGAGGGTGATGGGCTCTGCCTGCGCGGCGTCGTGCTCCTCCTGGGTGATGTGGCCCAGGCGCAGCATGTTGTCGAGAACCTTGTTGCGGCGAGACAGTGCCAGATCGGGATTGACCGTGGGGTCGTACTGCGAAGGCGAGTTGGGAAGGCCGATGAGCAGCGCGGCCTCGCTCAGGGTGAGGTCGGCGGCGCTTTTGGACAGGTAGGTCTCGGCTGCGGCCTCGATGCCGTAGGCACCGTGGCCGTAATAGATGGTGTTGAGGTACATCATGAGGATCTCGTCCTTGGAGTACATCTCCTCCATCTTGATGGCGATGTAGGCCTCGCGCACCTTACGCTCGATGGTCGAATCGAACTGCTCCTCCTGCAGGATGGTGTTGCGTACCAGCTGCTGGGTGATGGTCGATGCACCCTCGTGGCCACCGGAGACGGTTGCCACGGCAGCACGCGCGATACCCCACAGGTCGATACCGCCGTGCTCGTAGAAGCGCTCGTCCTCGACGTCGACGGTGCCCTGCAGCACGTACGGAGAGACCTGGTCCTTGGTGACGGACTTGCGGTTTTGCGTGTAGAAGCTCGCGATCTTGTTGCCGTTGCAATCGACGATCTCGGTGGGTTCACTCACCAGATAGGCGTTGGCGTCGGTATAGTCGGGCAGATCGGACAGCCAGCGATTGACGTTGCCGATCATGCCGATGCCAAACGCTACGCCCGCGATGAGCAAAAAGCCCAAGAACGAGAGCAGGATCATGGGCAGGACATGCGTCTTGGAACGACTGCGTCCCTGTCGTTGGCGAGGACCCATATATTGACCTCCAGGTATGTCGTGCCGGGCGGCGGGTGCGCCGCTGGGGCAGGATGGACATAAGTTATTACACGATAAACCAAACGAGGCGCGCGAGGCCTCGTGTATGCTGGATGACGGCATTTTTCAGAGTGAATGCATACCTTGTTGGTAAGGAGTTTGCCGATGGCGATTCGGGCGATGGGGCCGAGCGGACAATGCGATAACGAGCCGGGGGCTGCCGAGGTGGCGCTGCCCGAGCTGCTGGCACCTGCCGGCGGACTCGATCAGATGCTCGCGGCGATTGCAGCGGGCGCCGATGCCATCTATGCGGGCCTGGGCGGGTTTAACGCCCGCGTGAGCGCACACGGCTTTACCGACGACGAGTTTTTGCGCGGCTGCGCCGTGGCGCATGCGCACGGCGTGCGTGTATACGTGACGCTCAACGTGTTTGTGTTCGATGACGAGTTGGCCGACGCGGTGGCGCTGGGGGCGCACGCGCATGAGTTGGGTGCCGATGCCTTGATCGTGGCGGATGCCGGTCTGGCCTGCGCGTTGCGCGCGGCGATTCCCGGGGTCGAGATTCACCTGTCCACGCAGGCGGGCGTCCATAGCGAAGGCGCCGTGCGCCTGGCTGCCGACGAGCTCGGGGTCGAGCGCGTGACGACCGCCCGCGAGTTGGCGGTCGACGAGATTGCCGCCCTGTGTGCTACCGGCGTGCCTATCGAGGTGTTCTGCCACGGCGCGATTTGCATTGGATATTCGGGGGCCTGCGAGTTTTCGGCCTTGCGGCGTGGACGATCGGCGATGCGCGGCGACTGTACGCAGCCGTGTCGCTTGGCGTACGACCTGGTGAACGAGGCGGGGGAGAGCGTCGTTTCCGTGGAGGGCGATCGTCTGCTGTGCCCGCGCGACTATCTGGGCATTGCGCACCTGCCCGAGCTTGTTGGGGCCGGGGTGGCGTCGCTCAAGATCGAGGGACGCATGAAAAATCCCGACTACGTGTTCAACGTGGTGCGGGTGTGGCGTCGTGCACTCGATATGCTGCGCGATGGCGCGTGGGATGCCGCTGCCGTGTCGGCGCTCGAGCGCGAGCTGGGCAGGTCGTTTAACCGCGGGTTTACCGATGCGTATCTGCGGGGGCGATCGGGTGCTGAGCTCATGAGCTTTGAGCGTGCGATTAACCAGGGCGTACGCGTGGGCCACTTGGTGACGGTGGGTCACGAAGAGGTGACCGTCGAGCTCGATGCCGCCGTGGCCGCGGGTGACACACTCGAGATCCGGTTCTATCCGGGTGCCGATGCACGCCCCGATGTGCCCAAGCGCTGGCCCCAGGTGCCCTGCCCGGTGGATACCGCAGCGGGGGAGCGCGTTGTCGTGCACTGCAAGCGCAAGGTCGATGCGGGCTGCGAGGTGTACCTGATTCGCAGCGCCGGCGTGTTGGAGCAGACGGCGAGGGCGCTGGAGCACATGCGGGTCGAGGCGGACGCGGTCGTACCCGTTGCACGAGCCGTTGAGATACTGCCCTTTGAGGGCGCCGTGGCTGTTGACGACGTGCCCGAGGCGGTGTTGGCGGAGCCGACGGAAAAGGGGGCTTCCGCTCGCATGGTCTTTGCCTGGCAGCTGATGGATGCCGACCCGTGTGGCGAGCGCGATCTGTCCCATGCGACCGTGGTGCTCGACGAGGTCTGCCGCGCAGCCGATGCCTCGCGTACCCGCTCGCTTATGTGGCGTGCCGGGCGCGTCGTCTGCCGTAATCTGGGACAGGTGGCGATGGCGCGTGAGCTGGGCGTGGCGTTTGACGTTGCGGCACCGGTGTTTTGCGCGAACCGGGTTACGCTTGCCTGGCTACGCGGGCTCGGCGCGGGCCGTGTGTATTTGCCGGTCGAGCTTGTCGCCGACGACGCGGAGCGTGTTGCCGAGCTTGCCGCTTGCCCCGGTGTCTTGGGGCCTGTCGACGCCGACCGTCCCGAGCTCATGGTGTGCGAGCACTGCTTGCTGACTGTCGAGGGCGCCTGCGCCACGGATGCGACGGGGCAGGTCCGTTGCCGTGACTGCTCGCGCCGTCAGCAGACGCGCTTTTTGGTCGAACGTGACGGCACGCGTTTGCCGGTCGTTATCGACGCGTGCGGCAGGACGAGGATTTTCCTGTCGTAGGTGTTCGGCCGCGCCGTTTTGGTTATTATTAGTGGGTTTATGAACTTCGAGCACCGCCGTATCCGGTGAGGGTGCTATAGCAAAAGGAGGATACCCAATGCTGTCTGTTGACGAGCAAATGCGTATCATCACCTCGGGCGCAGCGCAGATCGTCCCCGAGGCCGACCTTCGCAAGAAGCTTGAGAAGGGCGAGCCCCTCAACATCAAGCTCGGCGTCGATCCCACCAGCCCCGACCTGCACCTGGGTCATGCCGTGCCCCTGCGCAAGATGCGTCAGTTCCAGGACCTGGGCCACAAGGTCACCCTCATCATCGGTAACGGCACCGCACTGATTGGCGATCCTTCGGGCAAGAATTCCACCCGCCCGCAGCTTTCGCAGGAGCAGATCGAGGCCAACGCCGAGACCTATGTGAGCCAGGCCATGAAGATCCTGGATCCCGAGAAGACCACCATCGTGCACAACGGCGACTGGATCCTGTCGATGGATCTGGCCGGCCTGCTGCAGGTGTGCTCCAAGTTCACCGTCGCCCGCATCCTCGAGCGCGATGACTTTACCAAGCGCTACCAGTCCCAGACGCCGATCGCCCTGCACGAGTTCCTGTACCCCGTGATGCAGGCCTTCGACTCCGTTCAGATCAAGGCCGACGTGGAGATGGGCGGCACCGACCAGCTCTTCAACTTGCTCGCTGGTCGCGAGCTCATGGAGAAGATGGGCATGGAGCCGCAGATCGCGCTTACCATGCCGCTGCTCGAGGGCACCGATGGCGTACGCAAGATGTCCAAGTCATACGGCAACTACATCGGCCTGACCGATGCTCCCAAGGATATGTTCGGCAAGACCATGTCCATCCCCGACGAGATGATCGGCAAGTACTATCGTCTGGCCAGCTCGCTCACTCCGGCCGAGGTCGACAAGATTGACGCTGCTCTGGCCGACGGTTCCGCCGACCCCTATGAGCTCAAGCGCGCGCTGGGCCGCGACCTGTGCGACACCTATCACGGCGCCGGTGCCGGTGACGAGGCTC
>USHZ01000105.1 GCA_900554595.1 uncultured Collinsella sp.
CCGCCGGTAATGCCCAGCAGGATCGTTTTTCCCTCAAGTTGCATTGAATTGTTGGATGCCGCCGTCATCGCTAGGCTTCCTTGCTCGGGAGTACCAGGAGGCGGTGGCAGTACGGGCAGTGCGTAATCTCGCTACCGTCGTGGTTGAGGTCGCTCATGGACGATGCCTGCAGCGCGGTGTGGCAGACCGTGGGGATATTGCCCTGGATGGTCTCGACGGCCAGGCCGCGGAACTGTTTGAGCAGACGCTCATAATCGGTGAGCACGTCGGTCGGCAGCGTAGCGGCAAGGGCGGTGCGCTCCTTGGTAGCGGCGTCAATCTGAGCCTGAAGGTCGGCGGCCTTGGCGCGGGCGGCCTTGGTATCGGCCTTCACGCCCTCCTCGAACTTGGCGATGATGGCCTGCGCGCGAGTCTCGCGGTCGAGCGCCTCCTTGTGGGCGACAACGACGTCCTTGCGGGTGTGCTCGATCTTGTCCAGACGCTTTGCCAGGGTGGCAAGCTCGTTCTCCAGGTCCTGAACCTCGCGGTAGTCAGAGCCGTCGACGTGGCGCTTCTTGGCGGCCTCGATGGCGTTATTGGTCTGGATTTCGGTGGTGTTGAGGTCGTCGAGCTCAATGTCCAGATCCTTGCGCTGGGCGTAGAGCTTGGTCATCTCGGACTTGAGCTTCACATAGGTCTTGCGCTTGGAAGCGAGCTCCTTGAGCTCCGGCATATTGGCAAGTTCGCCCTTGTTGCGGGCGAGTTCCAAATCGATCTGTTGCAGCTTGAGTAGCGTAGCGCCGGCGCTCATAAGTTCTCTCCTTTTGTCACAGTCCACCATTGGCAAGGGTTCAGTATTTTAATCGTATGACGGGGGTCGACCCCGGCGTCAACTGCAGAGTTCATCAAGATATCCACGAACGGCTCCTCGGAGCGGTCGTGGCCGAGCAGAATCACGCTCAGGCCACGCAAGGCAAGGTCCTGCGCCACGTGGTAGCCGGCCTCTCCGGTCACCATAACATCTGCACCTGCGGCGATGGCAAGCTCACCAAAATCGCCGAGGGAGCCGCCCAGAATGGCGATGGAGCGGCACGAGTGATCGGCGTCGCCCCACACGCGCGGATCGCTGCCATAGGCCATGGCGGCACGGTTGGCGAGATCGCGCAGATTGCAGGGATCGTGGAGGGTCGCGAGCGCACCCAGACCGGTGAGCTCAGGCTCGTCCACGTGCTCCAACGAGCTCATGGGCTCAGCGCCCAGCAACTCACTCAGGCGAACGCGCGCTTCGTGCGAGCGGTCCAGGTTGGTATGGAGCGAGATAATGCTCACGCCGCAACGAGCTGCCTCGTAGAGTGCAGCGCTGCACTGGGGGCGCGCGGAATCGGCCGGACAAAAGGCCTCGGGCGCCTTGATATAGATGGGATGATGCGTCAGCAGCACGTTGGCGCCGGCCTCGAGAGCGCGGTGCACGTTGGCTTCGGTCGCGTCGAGTGCACAGGCAACACCGGTGATCTCTGCAGCGGGATCACCCACAGATAGTCCAACATGATCCCAGCCCTCGGCGTCCGCCTTGGGATAGCGTGCCAGCAGCGCACGTTCAAGCTCGGAGACGATCATGCGGCGCCTACGATCGAGAGCAGCGTCTGGGCAAAGTCGTCCAGATCGCTCGGATTCACGCGGTCATCGTAGGAGATGCGAAGTGCGCCTAGCGCCTGCTCGCGGCCAATACCCATGGCGCTGAGCACGTGGCTCGGGTCCATGCTGCCGCTCGAGCAAGCCGATCCGGCCGAAACCTCAAAGCCGGCGGCATCGAGCTTGATGATGAGTTCCTCGGAGTCCATGCCGTCTACGTAGATCGAAACCATTCCCGGTAGACGATCTGCCTGCGCGTAGTCGCCCATCGTGGCGTGAATGCGAGGATGAGCCGTAAGCGTGGCGTAGAGCTTATCGGACAGGGCCTGCAGGGTCGCGCGCTCCTGGGCCACGTTCGGCAGTAAAACGGAAGCGGCAGCGGCAAAAGCCAGCTGCGTGCGCAGGTCCTGCGTACCGGCGCGACGGCCGGCTTCCTGTCCACCGCCAAAGATGCGCGGACGCAGCGGCGTGCGGTTCTTAAGGTAGAGCGCGCCGGATGCCACAGGGCCGCCGATCTTATGCGCGGCAACGGTCATGGCATCGACGCCCAGCTCGGTGACATCGAGCGGAATATGCAAGTAGCCCTGAATGGCGTCGCTATGGAACAGGGCGCCCGCGGCGTGCGCGGCGGCGGCCAGCTCGCGGATGGGCTGCACCACGCCGGTCTCGTTGTTGGCGACCATAATGCTCACGAGCGCCACGTCGTCGCCGAGCAGCTCCGTGAGCGCAGCGGGCTCAATGTAGCCCGCACGGCAGGGCTGTACCAGGTCGACGGTAAAGCCGGCGGCACGCAGCAGCGGCAGGTTGTCCAGAATCGAATCGTGCTCGATGGCAGATGCGATCACTCGGTTACGCTTTCGATCGCGCTGACGGGCGCCCTCGGCAAGACCGAGCAGCGCCAGCTGGTTGGCCTCGGTGCCGCCGTTGGTAAGGATGATCTCGGATGGGCGAACGCGCGCGCCAAAGCTACGGGCGATCTCGCGACGGGCGACTTCCAGGCGTGCGGCGGCCTTCCGGCCGAGCGAGTGCAGCGAGTTGGGGTTGACGCCGGCGAGCTCGCTGTCGTCATATTCGCGCTGCGCAAGGAGCGCCTCGGCGCGCATGGGCGTCGAGGCGGCATAGTCAAGATTCACGGGTATGCGGTTTTGACCTGCGGTCATAAGGGTTTATGCCTCCTGTGCGGCCTCGTTGCCCAGCTTCTGCAGCAGCGCAACCTCGGCGGCGGGATCTTCGGACTTAAATACGGCGGAGCCGGCCACGAGCACGTTAGCGCCGGCCTTGACGACCTCGGCGATGTTCTTGGAAGAGATACCGCCATCGACCTCGATCAGCGGCGAAACGCCGTGACGCTCGCACATTGCCTTGAGCTCGTGGAGCTTGGCGATGGTGCCCGGGATAAAGCTCTGGCCGCCAAAGCCGGGGTTCACGCTCATCAGCAGCACCATATCGACAACGTCGATGATGCTCTCGAGTACGCACACGGGGGTGGCGGGGTTGAGCACCACGCCGGCCTTGACGCCGCGCTGCTGCAGATGCGTGAGCGTGCGGTGCAGGTGCGTGGAGGCCTCGTAGTGCACGGTGATCATGTCGGCACCGGCGTCGGCGTACCAATCGACCGTCTCGTCGGGGTTCGACACCATCAGGTGCGCGTCGACCGGTACATCGGTGGAGCGCTTGACGGCCTTGAGGATGTCAACGCCAAAGGTCAGGTTGCCGGTAAAGTGACCGTCCATAACGTCGAAGTGCACGTAGTCGGCACCGGCGATCTTGTCGAGTTCGCCCTTGAGGTTGGCCATGTCGGCCGAGAGGACGGACGGAGCGATTTTGATGGAACCCATGGTAGTAGCCTTTCTGCGCTAATCGGCGAGTCCGTAGAACTCTTGAGAGGGGACGCGGTCGGTAAGGATCTCGAGTGCCCTATCCAAAGTAACACCGTTGTAGAGCGTTTGCTCCACGGCAAAGGTGAGCGGAATGTCTACGCCCAGTGAACGGGCGAGCTCGCTCACGCTGCGGGCCGCAACGGCGCCCTCGACCACCATATGCGTGCGTGCCTGGTACTCGTCGAGCGACACGCCATGAGCGAACTCGAAGCCAAAGGTGCGGTTGCGCGAATGCTCGGAGGTGCAGGTGGCGACAAGGTCGCCCATGCCGGCGAGTCCCATGCAGGTCATGGCCTGGCCACCGCGGGCGTGCACCAGGCGGCTGATCTCGGCCAAGCCGCGCGTCATGATGAGGGCGAGCGTGTTGTCGCCCGCGCCCGAGCCGGCGGAGATGCCGCACACGATGGCGATGACATTTTTCATGGCGCCGCAGACCTCGACGCCGGTCATATCCTGCGACAGGTAGATGCGAAAGGCCGTGGACAGCAGCAGCTCCTTAAAGGTCTCCCCTATCTGCGGGTCTTCGCTGGCGATGACGGCGGCAGAAAGCCCGCCGCGGCAGATTTCCTCGGCATGGTTGGGGCCCGAGAGAGCCGCCACACGCCGCTCGTTGCCGATTTCGCTGGCAATGACCTCACTCATGAGCAGGCCGGATTCGGGCTCGATGCCCTTGGTGAGGCACAGAACAGGCGTCTCGTCCGCGATGAACGGCGCCGCCTGGTGGCAGACATCGCGCAGGTGCGTAGAAGGCACGGCAAAGATGATGGCCTCGGCGCCGTCGAGCGCCTGGGCCAGGTCCGTGGTGGCGCCAACATTTTCCGGCAGCACATAGTCCACCAGATAGCGGGGATTACGGTGCTCGCCGTTGATGCCGGCGGCCGTCTGCTCGCTATGGGCCCACATGGTCACGCGCTCGGCTCGCGCGGCGGCAAGGCCGGCGACGGCGGTTCCCCAGGAGCCGGAGCCAATCAGCGCAACATTCATGACTCTCTCCTACTTATCGTCGAGCTCGGTGACGCGCTTGGTAAACGAGAGCTTGGACTCCTTACCCGTCATGAGCTTTTTGATGTTCGCGCGATGGGCCCACACCACGGTGATGCCGATCATCGCCATGCAAAACTTGAGGCCCAGGCTGCTGTACGGAAAGACCGCGCAGGCAGCGATGGGAAGACCGATGGCGGCGGCAAGCGAGCCCACCGACACGTACTTGGTGATGGCGACGGCCACGATAAACATGCCAAGCAGCGAAAGACCAATGGGCCAGTACCAGGCAAGAATCACGCCCAGGCCTACGGCGATACCCTTACCGCCGTGGAAGTTAAGGTAGGGAGAAAAGATGTGTCCCCACACGGCAGCCAGGCAAATGACGCCGAGCATCCAATCGCCGGCGGCGCCGGGGGCCATGATGCTCACGGGGAAGCCATAGCCCACGCTTGCGATGAGCGGACGCGCGATAAGGACGCAGATGGCACCCTTAAGGCAGTCGAGCAGCAGCGTAAGCGCGGCCACCTTGGGGCCGGCCACGCGCAGGGCGTTGGTGGTGCCGATGTTGCCGGAGCCCGCCTTGCGGATGTCCGTGTGGTTGAACACGCGGCCCAGGATCAGGCCAAACGGAATCGCTCCAATAAAGAACGAGACCACGGCGCAGATGGCGGTCAGCAGGATCGGATTAAGCATCCTTTTGCTCCTTCTTCCTAAAGAAGAGTCGAATGGGCGTGCCGGCGAAGTCGAAGGTCGAGCGCATGCGGTTCTCCACGTAGCGCTGGTAGGTGTCGTTGACCAGGTCGCTGTGGTTGACGAAGAAGGTGAACGTCGGCGGGTTGACGCCCGTCTGGGTCACGTAGTGCATGCGCAGGCGGCGCTTGCCGTCCACCACGGTGTGGCCAAACTCGCGCAGGTCGGTGAGGAACGTGTTGAGGCGCGAGGTGGAGATCTTTTGCGAACGCGTCTTCTCGGCCGCGTCGACCATCGCCCAGATTTTCTCGACGCTGCGGCCGGTCAGGGCCGAGATGCGCAGGTACTGGGCCCAGGGAGCCATGACGCCCAGACGGCGGTCGACGGTCTCCATGCAGGCCTCGCGCTTGCGGTCATCGTCGAGCAGATCCCACTTGTTGAGCAGCACCACGATGGCGCAGCCGCGCTCGATGGCAAGGCCCATGACCTTCTGGTCCTGCTCGGTGACGCCCACGGAGGCGTCGACGACGAGCAGCGCCACGTCGGCGCGGTCGATGGCGCGCAGGCCGCGGACCATGGAGTAGTACTCGATGTTCTCGTACACGGTGCTCTTCTTGCGAATGCCCGCGGTGTCGACCATACGGTAGTGCTTGCCGTCGCGCTCGACGACGGTATCGATGGCGTCGCGCGTGGTGCCGGCGATGTTCGAGACGATGGAGCGGTCGGCACCCAGGATGCGGTTGAACAGCGAAGACTTACCGGCGTTGGGGCGGCCGATGATGGCGACGTTCAGGGCGTCAGGGAACTCGTCGGCGACCTCGTCCTCTTCCTCCGGCAGCAGCGCCACGATGTCGTCGAGTAGGTCGCCCGTGCCATGACCGTGCAGGGCCGAGAGCGGCGTGGGCTCACCGATGCCGAGCGAATAGAACTCCCAGATGTTGTCATTCTCGCGATCGGGGTTGTCGAGCTTGTTCACCAGCAGAAAGACCGGCTTGTCGCAGCGCTTGAGCATGCGAGCGACCGACTCGTCCTCCTCGGTGACGCCGGTGCGGCCGTCGACCACAAACAGGATGACGGCGGCTTCCTCGGCGGCGGCGAGGGCCTGGTCGCGGATGGACGTGGCAAAGACGTCGTCGCTCTTGAGCGGCTCGATGCCGCCCGTGTCGACGATGGTGAACTCGCGGCCGTTCCAATCGGCCGTGTGATACGAGCGGTCGCGCGTGACGCCGCGCGACTCGTGGACGATGGCGTCCGAGGTCTGGGCCAGGCGGTTAACGAGCGTGGACTTGCCCACGTTTGGGCGTCCGACGACGGCGACGATAGGTTTCATCTGCTCTCCTTTAATGGATAGGGTCAGCGGAATTAGTAGAGTCGGCAGGCACAATGCCAAGGATGTGCTCCAGGGTATCGAGCAGCTCATGCGGCATGGTCGACACCACATGAACCTCGGCGCCGCGACTGGTAAGGCTTGCGAGTAAATCGTCACGATGATACTCGTCAAGCGTCATGCCGTCAGCGTTGAACATGAGCTTAGGCACAAAGAGCATAACCCCCGACAGGTCTTGCGGCAGCTGCTCAAGGATATCGCTCGCGACGATGAGGCCGGTCACGTCCACGTTGCCGCCAAAGTAGCGGTTCTTGATGGCCGTGACGGTGCCGGAAAGGCCCTGTGGAGACTCCACGAAGCGGGCGACCGTATCGCGTGCGCTGGCGCCCGAAAGACATACCAGGCGCTGGTCGCGGTCGGTCATAGCCTTGCGAACGCGGGCAAGGCGCTCGGCGTCGGTGGCAAGCGCGTCGTCGGTCTCGTCCAGATACGAGCGGATCATGCCGATGCCGTCGTAGTACTGCGGGTAGCCGTCGTAAAAGTCCGCCTCGGGAGGCTCGATGACGGCATCAAGGTAGAATTCGTCGCTCATCTGGAAGGTGTGGCGGCCAAAGCGCTCGTAGGCACGGTCCTGGA
>USHZ01000106.1 GCA_900554595.1 uncultured Collinsella sp.
ACGATTTTCACCAGCAGGTCTTCCGCTTTGACCGTACAAGCGACACCTGGAGCAATGATTACACGTACGGCTGGGGTTATTTCGCTGTCTTGTTGTGGACGGCCTTTAACTTTGTGGCCTTTTTTATCTTGGTTGGTCGGTCCTCGTCCTTTCGCATCCAGCGTTTCTCGGGCACGGCGGCGCTCGTACTGCTGGGTGGTGCATTCTTTGCCATCTCGTATGCTCTGCGCGTGCCCTGGGCATGGAGGCTCAACTTTTCGCTCGTCTATTGCGTCCTGTGCGTGGTGGCGATGGAAATCTGTCTCGATTGCGGTGTCATTCCGTCGTATCACGACATCGCCGGCATCTTCGATACCTTGCCGCTCGACCTCAAAGTTCTAACGCGCGATCTGCAGGAAGTCTATGCCACACCGGTGTCGAAGCCAATGCCGGCGGGCGTGTGCGAAGAGCTTCGGGCCCAGGAACACGGGCATGCCCATGCCTTTGCCGTGGCGTCCGATCCCGATGTAATGTACCGTGCCTTTCCACTGCTGGGCGGATCGGCCCTGCTTGCCCAGGACGTCTCGGAGCTCAACGAGCTCAATCGCGAGCTGGCGCATCGTCGCATGGAGCTGCAGCGTCAAAACGAGCTGCTCGCCGCCGACTACGACCTTAAGACGCACCTGGCAGATCAAGAGGCCGAGACCTTGCTGGTCCAAGACGTGGACCAGGCGCTTGCCCGCGCGCTCGAAGGGATGTACGACCTGCTGAGCTCGCTGCCGCCGTTGACCGACGAAGCGTCTTCACACGAGCGTTACCGCATGCTACAGCGCGCCAAGATGCTCGTCGCCTATTGCAAGCGCAAGGGGTCGCTCACGTTGGCACAGCACGGGGAGAGCGGTTTTGATCGCGACCGCATCCAGCTCATTGCCAACGAGCTCGCAAGCGACCTGCGCACCATCGATGTCGATTGCGCCTCGATTATCGCCATACGGCGCCCGATGCACGCCAGTACGGTAAGCGCCCTGTACGACTGCGTGTATGACTTTGCATTTTTTGCCTACACCACCGACCATCCGGCGCTTATGTACCACTTGGGCGACCATGACCGATGCAGTGTCGAGCTGCGCGCCACGCTTTTTTCCAACGATGATGCAGATCTTTCGCAGACGCCCGCTGCGCAAGAGCTCGAAAGTGCGCTGCAAGGGCGCAACGTGGCATACCGCCTTGAGGGCGAGCCCGGCCAGCTGCGCATGATCGTTTTGATGCCGAGGGCGGGTGAGTGACGATGCAGATTTCGCTCATTCTTCCCCAAATCGTTGCGCTCGATGTTGTCTTTGCCCTGGCTGCGTGTCTGCAGATGATCCACGTCCCGCTCATCGCATCGCGCCGCTCGTCCTATAACCGTAAGGTGATTTGCGCCTACGAGGCGAGCCTTGTGCTTCACCTGATGATTTCGGCGCTCATCTTATTCGCGTCGTCTGGCTCGTATCTGGTGGCGCCGCTTGACGTTTGCGCCAGGGCAATGGGCGGAGTGCTGTGGCTCAATGCCGCGATCTTTGCCTATGGCGTGGTGCTTATGGTGCACTATCGTCGCCCCGTCATGCTGGCCGAGCTGCTGCTTGTTGTCGCCGTTACACCGCCGGTGGTTTTTGCCATGGGCTCGGCGTGGGCCGTTGTCCTTATCGCGGAGGGAGCGTTCTTCCTGTTCCGTTCCATCGCGGCACTCTTGATGGACGTCCGTAACCGCCAGGAGGATATCACCGCGTTCTCGACGATCGAAACCATCAACGTGATTCCCGTGGGCATCCTGTATTTGGACCCGAGGGGCCGTCCGCTGCTCATGAACCGCTGCATGCGAAAAAACCTGGTGGAGCTTCATATGCCCACCGACCTAGGCGATATGAGCGGTACGTGGAACGACCTGCGCAAACTCAGCATGCAAATGCCCGAAAGCAGCCAGAACCGCGTGCGCATTAATCTGGACCGCTTTGGTGAGGCGCGCGTTGTGGTCGAGGTTTCTCCCGCCGAGATTCGCTTGTTTGTGCACGACGACGTTATGGTTTCGGGCCGCCTCTTCGAGCGCATTATCGGCCTGGATGTAACAGAGTATGCGCATGCTCATAATCGCCTGACGCACGCCAACCGACTGCTCGAGCTTGCGGGCCAAGAACTTCAATCGCAGATCGAAGAGGTCAAAAAGGTTGCCGACAATGCTGCCTACCTGCGCATGCGCGCCCGTGTGCACGATGTGATTGGTCAGCGCCTGTCCATCCTCCATCGTTATCTGGAGGAGGGGCGCCTGGATGACGAGTCGCTCGAGCAGATCGATCCGCTGCTGCGCTCGATTGCCGCCGACTTGCATAGCGGCGGCGACACCGAACCGGCAGAGCAACTGGGCGATATCGTCCATGCCTTTGGCCTGGTGAGCGTACAGATCGATGTGGAGGGCGAGCTACCAAGCGACGCGCGTGTCGCCGCAGCCTTCTTGCAGATTATCCGCGAAGCCTCGACCAATGCCACCAAGCATGCACAGGCCCATCAGGTCCATGTGCGCCTGTGGCAGGAGACGTCGGAAGACGGTGCTGTTGCGCGGATGACCGTTTCTAACGATGGCGCGCCTGCACCCGTATCGTATCGCGAGGGAACGGGTATCCCTGGTATGAGGCATGTCGCACAGAATCTGGGCGGCAGCCTGGAAGTCCACACCGCCCCGCCCTTTACGCTTGCAGTGTCCATCCCGCTCGCCTCCAACGCCACCGCTCAAAGGAGAAGCTCATGATTCGCGTGTTAATCGTCGAAGACCAGGCTATTCTGCGCGAGAGCCTGGCGCGCTCCGTTGGCGACCAGCCCGATATGACCGTTGTCGCCGCGATCGCCGATGCTTCCGAAGCCCTCGATGTCGTGCTCAAGGAGCGCCCAGACATGATACTGATGGACGTATGCACCGAGCATGATTCCAACGGCATCGTGGCGGCGGCGCGCATCAAGGAGCAGCTGCCCGAGTGTCGCATCATTATCATGACCGGCATGCCCGAGATCACCTTTGTCGATCAGGCTCGCGAGGCGGGCGTCGATAGCTTTGTGTACAAGAACGTCGGCATCGACGAGCTGTTCGCCGTGATGCGCTCCACGCTGGCGGGCTACTGTACGTTTCCCAAGCCGCCCGAGAGTATTTTTTCGGGCACAGCAGCTCTCGACGATGTCGAGCTGTCGATTTTGCGCCTTGCCTGCGAGGGCAAAAGCCGTCGCGAGATCGCGGCAGAGCTGTTTATGAGCGAGGGCACCATCAAGCGTCGCATCTCGGAGATCCTGAGCAAGACCGGCTACGACAACATCATGCGCCTGGCCGTGCATGCGGTGACCGAGGGCAGCATCGTTCCCAACATAGAGCGCTAGCGCTCGTTACGTATCGGCATAAAAGCGACGGGGTCGCAGGATCATTTCCTGCGGCCCCGTCTGGTGTGCGCGGATGTGTCCGCCAATCCGCGGCTGTCGTGGTCTACCGCTACGCGATGGTTGCGCTGTAGGAGGCAACGTCCTCGTAGGAATCGGTCAGGTAGGCGTCGATGCCGATGGTCGTGTTGACCAGGTCGTCAAGGCTGTCAAGCTCGCCACTCGAGAACGTGAATTCCTCGGTGGCGTTGGTGCCGGGCATCAGGTGAGCCGAGAACCAGGGTTCCTTCATGGTGCCGTTGACGTTGGTTTTGCCGCTGGGGGCGTAGAAGGTCAGGTCCTTGTCGCTCTTGTTGGTGATGTTGACGACAAAGCCGATGTCGCCCCACTCGTCCTTGAACTTCTCGGTGATGGTAATGGTGCACAGGTCGTCATCGGCGACGGTGACGGCGGGGGAGATTTCAATCTTCTGGACGTCGTCTTCTTCGACGGCCTCATCGATCTCCTCTTCCTTCTCGGCGTTCTCGCGATCCTTCTTTACCGTACCGGACAGATCCTTGTCGGACTTGGTGAAGATAAACTTGTCGCCGTCCACCTCCAGGACGAGCTTGTCATCCTTGAGCTTCAGATCGTGCGATTCATCTTCGGCAGTGACGGTTGCGGTGGTGGCGTCCTTGGCCTCCCACTTAAGGTCGACAACCTCAAGGAACAGGTCGAGGGTGCCCGTGCCGTCCTCATCGAGGATCAGGATGCAGTTGACGCCCCACTCTTCGAGCATATCCATGTACTCATCGGTGAGCTCTTCGCCATCCAAGGTTCCACCCGAGTACTGCCAGCTGCCGACGAAGTTGGCCTTGGGGTCTTTGCCGCCGCCGCTGCAGCCCGTCAGGGCAAAGGCGAGCGCCAGGACGCATGTCAGAAATGCGAGTACGGACTTTTTGAACGTTGTCTTCATGGTGTCCTCCTTCTTGTGTGAAAGCCCATAGAAGCAAATGCGGGGGTGGCGGACCCCCCGCCAATTACCAGATAGAGGGGTTAGGGCCTGGGCGTTCCGCAGTTGCTGCAGAACTTGCCGCCGTTTTCGCTGCCGCAGTTGGGGCAGAACCACTTGGCCGGTGCTGGGGCGGGAGCGGGGCTTCCGCACTCGGGGCAGAACTTGCCGGTGTTGGTGGCGCCGCAGCTGCAGGTCCATGAGCCGGCTGCGGGGGCGGCGGGTGCCGGTGCGGGGGCGGGTGCCGGAGCCGGCTGCGGGGCGGCCTGCTGCTGTGCCTGGCCGGCGGCGAACAGCTGGCTGGCGTTCATGCCGCCCATGCCGCCTGCCATGCCCATGCCCATAAAGCCGGCCATCGCGCCGTTGGGGTTGGCCGCTGCCGCGCGCATAGCGTCGCTCTGGGCGCTGGCGATGTTGGCGGCCGCCATGGTGGGGTCGCGCATGACGGCGGCCTTCTGCAGGTCCTTGATCATCTGCTCGTCTTCTTGCGAGGCGGCGATGGAGTTGACGCCAAAGCTTACGATCTCGACGCCGCGCAGGTCGCGCCAGTCGGCCGAGAGGACTTCGTTGAGCGCGCGGGCGAGCTCGGTGGTGTGGCCGGGGATGGCACTGTAGCGGATGCCCATCTCCGAGATCTTGGCAAAGGCGGGCTGCAGAGCGGTGAGCAGCTCGGACTTAAGCTGGCTGTCGATCTTGTCGCGCGTGTAGCTATCGGTCACGTTGCCGCACACGTTGGTGTAGAACAGCAGCGGGTTGGTGATGCGGTACGAGTACTCGCCGTTGCAGCGCACGGAGATGTCGACGTCCAGGCCGATGTTGTTGTCGACCACGCGGAAGGGCACGGGCGAGGCGGTGCCGTACTTGTTGCCGATGATCTCCTTGGTGTTGATGAAGTAGACGCGCTGGTCTTTACCCGCGTCGCCGCCAAAGGTAAAGCGGCTGCCGATATTGGCGAACGTCTCCTTGATGGAGTCTCCAAGGTTACCGCTAAAGACACTCGGCTCGCTGCCGGTGTCGAAGACGAACTCGCCAGGCTCCAGCGCGACCTCGATGATCTTGCCGTTTTGCACCACGAGCATGCCCTGGCCGTCGTTGACGGCGATGACGGAGCCGTTGGAGATGACGTTGTCCTCGCCGCGCGTGTTGGAGCTGCGGCCGCCGGTGCGCTTGCTGCCCTTGCAGGCCAAGACGTCAGCGGGCATCGATTCGCAATAGATAAATTCCTTCCACTGGTCGGCCATGACGCCGCCGGCAGCACCCAATCCAGCTTTCAAGAGTCCCATGGTGATCTTCCTTTCTCGTCAAAGGCCGGGTGGTATTGGTCAGGATGGCTAATCGTCTTTGTTGTCCTTCATGACGACCGAGGTCTCGGTATGGCTGAAGGTGTCGTGCTTCTCGGTCAGGTTGAGCTCGCCACAATATTCATCGGCATGGGTTGCTTCGTTGGCCGTCTTGAGCTGGCCCACCAGCAGCACATCTGCGATGACCACGATGATCAACGGCGCGACGATGTTGATGAGGATGCCCTCGACATCAAAGGTGAGGTAGTCCGGATCGAAGGCATTCCCACCCATAAAGAGAATCTGGGAGAGGACAAACCCGATCACAAAGAACAGCACCGAGGCGATGGCGAGCTTGGGCTTGGAGCAGGGGAGCTCGCCGACCATGCGACCGGTCTGGCCGTTCATGGCAAACAGATAACTCTTGCCGTTCCACGAGGTGGAAAGCATCCACACGGGGAACAGGGCGTAGTCGCTGTCTTCCCAGGTGTAGTCGAGCTGCTTGCTTTCGACCGTGGCATCGTCATATTCGTCGACGACGGTTTCGCGCAGGGCCGAGATCGTGCTCTCCTCCATGCGGCGCTCGGCGCGCGCCTTGCAGGTCTCGCAATCCTCGTCGTAGCGGTTGGCGATGTATCCGGGCATATAGGCGACCGAGAACGGGCGCAGCGCGTCGTAGTCAAACGGCTCGATGGCGTCCATGTGGCCGTCGGGCATCTTGGACGATCCGTCGACGGGCACGCGCTTAAACGAGATGTTTCCCTTGCGGTAGGCGTCGTAGTGGTCGGTGGTCGTGACGGTGCGGTCGGATTCCTCGGTTACGGTCTCGTTGGTCGCATCAAAGCACACTTCGCCGTCCACGCGGGCGCCGTAAAGCCAAAACGGCACGTAAACGCCTTGGACTTCGTCGATATGGTTGCCGGTGACAAAGCTCTTGGGCAGCAGAATCTTGCCCTTGTAGTGCTCCTTGAGTGCGGTCATGACATCGTCGCGCCCGAGCTTAAACGGAATTACCAGGTCGGGTGAGAAGTCGCCCGAGAGCTGGCCGGGTGCCACGGCAGAGTTGCCGCAGTATGGACAGGTGGTAACGGCGACGGTGCCGTCGGACACGAGCTCGGCACCGCACGACGAGCAGATGTAGCCGGCGTTTTGAGCCAGCTCCTGCACAGCATCGTCGACAGCAGGCTTGGGGGCCGCGGCTGCGGCATCGGCTTTGGCATCTGCCTTGTCCTGGCGCTCGCGATAGAGGGCCTCGACTTCTTCGACTTCAAAACGCGAATCGCAGTAGTCGCAGACGAGCTTTTGCTCGGCACTGGCAAAGTGAAGGGGGCCGCCACACGCGGGGCACTGATAGTTGACACTCTCGAAGGCCATGATCGGTCCTTTCCGTGCCGGAGGCTATGCGCCGATGGCGCCGCCGCAGTATTCGCAGCGCCCGCTGGCATCGGGAA
>USHZ01000107.1 GCA_900554595.1 uncultured Collinsella sp.
GCGCACAGGCGAGCTGCAGCTTCATGCCCATGCCGCGGGAGAGGTCCTTGACCTTCGTCTTGGGATCGAGGCCAAATCGGTCGATAAATCCGGCGAACGTTTCGCGGCTCCACGTGGGGTATGCCGGGCCTACGAGCGCCTCGACCTGGCCCACCTTGAGCGTGGAGGGGAAGGGACACGTGTCCAGGACAAGCCCGATGCGGGAGCGCAGGTGGCGCTGCGTCTCGTCGGGCGCGTTGGCGTCGCAGTGCTGCCCAAACAGGTGCACCTCGCCGGCATCGAGCTTTATAAGCCCAAGCGCAGCGCGAATGGTCGTCGTCTTGCCGGCGCCATTTGCACCCACAAAGCCGACGATCTGGCCGGGCTCCACAGCGAGCGTGACATCACGCAGTGAAAAGCGGTCGCTCACATGGCGTGAGATGCCTTTGAGTTCTAAAAGGTTTTGCATGGTATAGCCTTTCTTGCAGATGGCTACTGCATAGTTTCGGGGGCTACGAGGTCGAGCATCTCGTGCAGCTTGCCGCGCGTGACGCCCAAGGCTTCGGCTTGGTTTGCCGCTTTCGCAAGTAGCTCTTCGATATGGCAGAGCTGGTTTTCGCGCAAGAGTTCTTGGTTGCCTTCGGCGACAAAACAGCCCTTGCCCTGTACAGTGCAGATAAACCCGAGCTGCTCCAGGTCGGCGTAGGCGCGCTTGGTGGTGATGACGCTCACGCCAAGATCGCTCGCGAGTGCACGGATGCTGGGGAGTTTGGCTCCCGCAGCGAGCGTGCCCGAAAGGATCTGAGCTTTGACCTGCGAGGATATCTGTTCGTAGATGGGCTTATCGCTCGAATTGGATAGGATGATGTCCACAGCGGCTCCTTAGCTGATGGGCTACACGTGTATATAACCGGTAAGCACAGTATATATACACTATGCACAGTTACGCAAGAGACAAATTCGGATTGGGCCGGCTACCCGGGCCCTGACTGATGAATTTGTCCTGATAGGTGCCCTATGGCGAGGTTTCGCGGCTACAATAGTGCGGTTACATCGACGTAATGCACTCAATGCAAGAAAGGATCCGCATGGCAAGCCTGTCGGATGAAATCTCGTCGCGCCGCACATTCGCGATCATCAGCCACCCGGACGCTGGTAAGACCACACTTACCGAGAAGCTGCTGCTCTATACCGGCAGCATCCAGACTGCCGGCTCGGTCAAGGGCAAGAGCTCGGCCAAGCATGCCGTCTCGGACTGGATGGACATCGAGAAGGAGCGCGGTATTTCCGTTAC
The DNA here is from genome assembly GCA_900554595.1 of uncultured Collinsella sp. Lineage (GTDB taxonomy): Bacteria > Actinomycetota > Coriobacteriia > Coriobacteriales > Coriobacteriaceae > Collinsella. The sequence continues at coordinate 1,274 of USHZ01000107.1, forward strand.
CTCCTCGGTGCTGCAGTTCACCTACAACGGCGCCTGCGTCAACATCCTCGATACCCCTGGCCACCAGGACTTCTCGGAGGATACCTACCGTACCCTTATGGCCGCCGACGCCGCAGTCATGGTCATCGACGGCGCTAAGGGCGTCGAGGCCCAGACCAAAAAGCTCTTTAAGGTCTGTACGCTGCGCCACATTCCTATCTTCACCTTTGTGAACAAGCTCGACCACGAGGCTCGCGATCCGTTTGAGCTCATGGAAGAGATCGAGAACGTCCTGGGTATCAATACGTATCCCATGAACTGGCCGATTGGCAGCGGCCGCAACTTCCGCGGCGTGTTCGACCGTCAGACCCGTCGCGTTATCGCCTTTGAGGGCGACGGTCACGCCAACGCCACCAAGAAGGTCGCCGAGGTCGAGGCCGAGCTGGGCGACCCCGCCATGGATGAGCTTATCGGCGAGGAGAACCATAAGAACCTGATGGACGACATCGAGCTGCTCGATGGTGCCGGCGACGAGCTCGACCTGGATGCCGTGGCCTGCGGCAAGCTGAGCCCGGCGTTCTTTGGTTCGGCGCTCACCAACTTTGGCGTGGAGCCCTTCCTCAAGGAGTTCCTGCGCCTGGCCCCGACGCCGCGCGCCTACACCGATACGCTCACCAGCGAGCCGGTCGATCCCTGCTGCGACGACTTTAGCGGCTTTGTGTTTAAGATCCAGGCCAATATGGACAAGAACCACCGTGACCGCATCGCCTTTGTGCGCATTTGCTCGGGCAAGTTCGAGCGCGGCATGGACGCCTTCCACGTACAGGGCAACCGTAAGCTCAAGCTTGCCACGGGCACGTCGATGATGGCCGATGACCGCGCCATCGTGGACGAGGCGTACGCGGGCGATATCGTGGGCCTGTTCGATCCGGGTATCTTTAGCATCGGCGACACTGTGTGCTCCGGCAAGCGCCACGTGCAGTATCCGCAGATCCCGACGTTTGCCCCCGAGATGTTCGCTCGCATTACGCAGGTCGACACGCTCAAGCGCAAGCAGTTCGTCAAGGGTATGGAGGAGCTTGCCCAGGAGGGCGCCATCCAGATTTTCCGCGAGCTGGGTGCCGGCATGGAGAGCGTCATTGTGGGCGTGGTAGGCGTGCTGCAGTTTGAGGTGCTCGAGCGCCGTCTTAAGGCCGAGTACCGTGTTGAGGTTCGTCGCCAGCCGCTGCCCTATACGGACATCCGCTGGATCCAGAACGACCCCGACACTATCGATATCCCGGGCCTTTCGCTCACGCGTGACACGCTGCGCGTCGAGGACATGCGCGGCGGTAAGCTGCTGCTGTTTACGAGCCCGTGGAACGTGGACTGGGCTACCGACCACAACCCCGACCTTATTCTGTCGGAGTTTGGCAACGTAGCCTTTTAATGCATCGGCGCGGTGGCCCTGCGGGGCTGCCGCGCCGCTTGCTTGCCTGATGCCGTGTGAGCGGCTATCATACCCACCGTCGTCTCAAGACCGGGGCGTCCGAGCAGTTCGGGTCCGATATCCTGCTCGTTAAACCTAAAACCAAAGGAGTACATAATGATCAAGAAGGTCATGGAGGACTACAAGGTCCTGTTGCGGAGCATTCCCGCGGCAACGGTTTCGCTGTTTTTCGTGAGCGTCATCATGATGAACCTGCTGGCCAACAAAGAGCTTATCAGCCTGCCGTATCTGGCGCTCGACTGTGGCTTTGTGGTGAGCTGGGTTTCGTTTTTGTGCCAGGACATGATCTGTAAGCGCTTTGGCGCCAAGGCATCCATCAAAATCTCTATCCTCGCGCTGCTGGTCAACCTGGCCGTGAGCCTGTGCTTTTGGGCGTGCTCGCTCACGCCCGGCATGTGGGGCGCCTACTACGACACGGGCATGATCGAGGTCAACAACGCCCTTAACGCCACCATCGGTGGCACCTGGTACGTGGTGCTGGGCTCTTCGCTGGCAATGCTCGTTTCTGCCGTGGTTAACTCCACACTCAACCAGTCGCTCGGTCGTATGCTCAAAAAGAATAACTTTGCGAGCTTTGCCTTCCGCTCCTATGTGTCCACGGGCGTTGGCCAGTTTATCGACAACCTGGTCTTTGCCATTGTGGTAAGCCACACGTTCTTTGGTTGGACCTGGGTACAGGTCCTTATGTGCTCGCTGACCGGCGCTGTCGCCGAGCTGCTGTGCGAGGTCTTCCTGAGCCCCGTGGGCTACAAGGTCGTGCGCGGCTGGGAGCGCGAGAACGTGGGCGCCGAGTACCTCGAGCGCCACGCTACCGCCTAAGGAGCAAGTATGCGGGTTTTGATCACGGGCGCTTCGGGCGGTATCGGAGCCGCGTGCGTGCAGCGCTTTTTGGACGAGGGCCACGAGGTCGTGGGCTTTGATCTGCTGCCGGCAGCGATCGAACACGAGCGCTACCGCCATCTGATCGTTGATGTACGCGAACCGGACTTGTTTCCAGACGATCTTGAACCCCAGGTAATCGTGAACGTTGCCGGTACGCAGGATTCGGCCGATGACATCGCCGCCAACCTGTGTGGCACCATCAACGTGACCGAGCGTTACGCCTTTGTGGGGGAGGGGCTTGCCGCCAAGCCGGCGCCGGCTATCAAATCCGTGGTCAATGTGGGGTCGGCGAGCGGGCATACAGGGTCGGAGTTTCCTGCCTATGCTGCCAGCAAGGGCGGCGTTATCGCCTACACCAAAAACCTTGCAAACCGCCTGGCACCGCAGGCCATCGCCAACAGTGTGGACCCGGGCGGCGTTATCACGCCGCTCAACCGTTGCGTGATGGAAGACGAACGCCTGTGGAACCAGATTATGGAGCTCACGCCGCTTAAACGCTGGGCCACCGCCCAAGAGATCGCCGAGTGGATCTACTTTGTGGGCGTGACCAACCGGTTTATGACCGGGCAGAGCCTGCTGATCGATGGCGGCGAGGCCGGCCGCACACAATTTATTTGGCCCGAATAGGAAACGCGCCCGATGGAAAGCCGTCGGGCGCGTTTTTGATGTCTCGATTTTTAGTCGAGGCAAGTCCAGTTGACGGGGGTCGAGCCGTGCTGTTCGAGTAGCCGATTGGCCGCCGAGAAGGGACGCGACCCCATAAAGGCGGGGAGTTCTGCCGTGGCACGGTTGGCCGAAAGGGGCGAGGGGTGCGTAGAGGCCAGACAGAACTTGCCGGTTGCCTTTCCCGCGCCGGTCGCGGCGAGCTTGCCCTCGACCATTTGCTGGGCAAAGCGGCCCCATGCCAAAAAGACTACCGGCTGGGGCAACTGGCAGCAGCGCTCGATTACGTAGTCGGTCAGCGTGCTCCAGCCCAGCTTGGCGTGCGAATTGGCGGCATGCTCACGCACGGTGAGCGTGGTGTTGAGGAGCAGGACGCCCTGTTGCGCCCAGGGGGTTAGGTCTCCCGTGGCGGGGATGGGGCAGCCTAGGTCGGCGTTGAGTTCCTTATAGATGTTGCGCAGGCTCGGCGGCAGTTTGGTTTGCGTCGCGGGAACCGAGAACGACAGCCCCATGGCCTGGTCGGGTCCGTGATAGGGGTCTTGACCCAAGATGACAACCTTGACCTGGTCGGCCGGGGTGTAGGCGAGGGCATTGAGGATGTCGTCTTGTGCCGGGTAGATAGTCTGCACGGCACGCAAAAGGGCGATGCGCTCGAGCAGCTGGTTCGTCGTGTCACGTACCGGCTGCGGCGCATCGCCCAACCAAGTTGCTATGTTGCGGTCGCGGGTTGCGGTGTCCATGGGGCTCCTTTATGGCAGATGCTGTGTTGACATCTATTGTAAAGGCGTACCGGAGACCTTTATGCCGCGGCTGTATGAAGAGTGGGGTCTACGAGACGTGCTCGGGCGCTCCTGCCATGTGAGCGTGTACTTGCGAACGAAGGCGCGGGAGCTCGACGGTTGCCACCATGACGCCGGTGAGGATGAGGGCGGCGCCAAAGAAGGCGATGGGGCTCAGGACCTCGCCGACCAAGAAGAACGAGAAGACGGCCGAGCAGACCGGCTCGAGCGAGAAGGCAAAGCCGGTGGTCTCGGCAGGCACGTGGGGCTGCACGAGCGTTTGGGTGATAAAGCCATAGGCAGAGCAAATGAGCGCGAGCGCAACGACAACGACAATCTCGTTCGGCGTGCTGGGGAGTGTAAAGCCGCCAAAGGAGAATGCGGCAATACCCGAGAATAAGCCGCCGAAGCCCAGCTGCCAAACGCCCAGGGCCAGCGGGTCGACATCTTCGACAAAGCGCTTCGCCACAATGATATGACCGGCATAGACAAAGGCGGAGAGCAGCATGATGAGCGCGCCCGGGTTCAGGCTGGTGAAGTCGGCGCCCGAGAGCAGCAGCATGCCGCAGGTGACGATAGCCGTGCCGATGAGCACCTTGCGCTCGGGGGCGCGACGCAGCAGGGCGGCGTTGGCAAACGGCACAATCACGACCGTCAGGCTCTGCAAAAAGCCGGCGGTGGAGGCAGAAGTGAGGCTGGAGCCCAGACACATGCAGGTGAGCTCGGTTGCCATGATGGCACCGATAATGGCGGCGCGAACCATAAGGTCGCGATTGATGCGGAAAGTGCGTTTGTGAAAGAGCAGCAGGCAGGCCGCAAAGGCGATGACGCAGCGCAGCGCAACGATGCTCGTGGCGTTCATGCTGTCCATGCCGATCCTCATGAGGGGGTACGAAAAGCCCCATGCGACGGGAACGGAAAATGAGAGCGCGATTGCTTTTTTGCGATCCATGGGACTCCTTTTGTTACAGAACGGTTTCGTAAAAAGGATTCTGCTCCCAGATTTGGATGTAGTAAAGCGAATGTATCTTCAGTATGATTAAGAAATGCTAATGTTGAAAGAAAAAGCGCTGGCAAAACGTTTTACGGCTGCATTGATGTGGAGGCACGATGGCATCGCGGTATCAGATTGTTTGTATGGTGGTCGATCGCGGCAGTCTTAAGGGCGCGGCCGACGAGCTGGGCTATACGCAAAGTGCGGTGAGCCAGGCCGTCAAGGCGCTCGAGCGCGAGCTGGGTACCACGCTTATCGAGCGCGGTAAGCAAGGTGTCTCGCTTACGCGCGACGGCAAGCAGTACCTGCCGTATTTGCGCCAGATTGTAACTGCCGAGGCCGAGCTTGAGGGCAAGCGTCAGGAGTTACTGGGACTCTCCTCGACTGATATTCGTATCGCGACGTTTACTAACGTGAGCCGCACCGTATTGCCGCGCGTGATTCGCGACTTTGGGGCTCTGCATCCTGGCGTACGCTTTACCCTCAAGCAGGGCGATTACACGCGCAACGCTCAATGGGTGCACGACGGCGTGGTGGATTTTTGCTTTACGGCGCGCGGGTTTACCGCAGGGCTCGAGAAGCGCGTGGTTTATCACGACGAGTTGGTGGCATTGTTGCCGACCGCGCATCCGCTGACGGCAAAGGAAAAGGTTACGCTTGCCGACCTGGCGTCCGAGCCGTTTGTGCTGCTGGACGAGGGCGAGCAGAGCTTGGTGCTCGACGCATTCGCGGCACATGGGCTGTCGCCGCACGTGACGAGCGAGGTGACCGACGACTACACCATCATGGCGATGGTGGAGGAGGGCCTAGGCGTGAGCATGCTGTATCGTCGTACCGTCGAGGGCATGAGGGCCGATTTTCGCGTACGTCCTATCGTGCACGCTCCCTCGCGCGACGTAGTGGCAGCTTGGCGCAGCTGGGACACCATGCCTATCGCCACGAGGCGTTTTATCG
>USHZ01000108.1 GCA_900554595.1 uncultured Collinsella sp.
GCTCGCGTGCGGCCGCGAGGTCACCGGCGCCACGCGGCAGCGCGGCGGCTGGCACGTCCGCCTATCCCAGACGTGGGACGGCGAGGAGCGCAAGCTCGACGCCGCCACGCTCGTCATCGCGAGCGGCGGGGCGAGCGGGACGCTGGCGGACGCGCTCGGCCTTGCGTTGGTCCCCGACTCCCCCGTGCTGTGCGGCGTGGCTGCCACGGCGCCGGCCCCGGGTCTTCTCGAGCGCCTGAGCGGCCGGCGCGCGCACTGCGTGGCCACGCTCACGCGGGCGGGCCGGGTGGTCATGCGCGAGGCCGGCGAGGTGCTCTTCCGCGAGTATGGGCTGTCCGGCATCGTCTCGTTCAACCTCTCGAGGCACGCCCGGCCCGGAGACGCCATCGAGCTCGACCTCGCCCCAGAGGTGGACGCCTGGGAGGTCGACAAGCTCGTCGCGGACCGTCCCGGAGACGCCCACGCGCTCGACGGCATCCTTGACCCCGCGACCGCCGAGGCGCTCGTCGGCCTTGCCGGCGGCGCGCAGGCAGGCGGACTCGCCTGGCGCGTGGCCCCGCTCGTGAAGGGGCTGCCCTTCCGGGTGGAGGGCTTGGCGGACACCGTGCACGCCCAGGTCACGCGCGGCGGCATCGACGTGGCCGTGCTCGACGCGCGCACGCTCGCCGTCCGCGGGCATGACGGCCTGTTCGCATGCGGCGAGGCGCTCGACGTTGACGGCGCCTGCGGCGGCTACAACCTCGCCTGGGCCTGGGCAAGCGGCATGACCTGCGGAGCGTCCGCCGCACGCCACGCAGCGACGGCCCACGCAAACGCGGTAGCGCCGAGCACGGACGCCCGAGCAGCCCGCGCAGGCACGCCGGCGCCGCGCAAGGACGCCCCGTCCTCTCCCGAAAGGACCCTCTCGTGATCGAGATCTCCAACCTCAAGCTCTCGCTCGACAAGCTCGATGGCACGCCCGAAGCCGAGCGACGCGCCCTGCGCCGGGCGGTCCTGCGACGCCTCCACGCCGCGCCGGACGACGTCACGGGCGTGGAGCTTCGCCGTCGCTCCATCGACGCGCGCAAGAAGAGCGACGTGCACCTCACGTGCACCGCGCGCGTCACGCTGCGAGGGGGCGCGAACGCCGAGCGGGCGCTTCTCGCGCGCCTCGCCCGCCGCAAGGACGACCGCGGCATCCGCCAGGTCGTGGCCTCCACGCCCACGCTGCCCAGCCGCACAAACCATGCGCCCGCAAGCCGTCCCGTCGTCGTGGGCGCGGGCTGCGCGGGACTCTTCTGCGCACTGGCGCTCGCCAACGCCGGCCTCGAGCCGCTGCTCGTCGAGCGCGGAGACGACGCCCATCACCGCAGCCAGGCCGTGGCGCGCTTCAACGAGACGGGCGAGCTCGACGTCGAGAGCAACATCCAGTTCGGCGCGGGAGGGGCCGGCACGTTCTCGGACGGCAAGCTCACCACCGGCACGAAGAGCCCGCTGCACCGCCTCGTGCTCGACACGTTCGTCGAGGCCGGCGCGGCCGAGGACATCGCGTGGGACGCCAAGCCCCACATCGGCTCGGACGTCTTGCCCGGCGTCGTGGACCACATCTGCGCGCGCATCACCGAGCTCGGCGGCGAGGTGCGCTTCCGCACGAGGCTCACGGGCGTCGAGGTCACGGGGGGCACCACGGCGCCGCGCGTGAGCGCCGTCGAGCTCGAGCGGCGCGAGGAGGGCGGCCTTCTCGTCCAGGAGCGCCTTGCGTGCAGCAGGCTCGTGCTCGCGTGCGGCCACTCCGCCCGGGACGTGTTCGAGCTGCTGCGCGAGCTCGGCGTCACGCTCGAGCGCAAGACGTTTGCAATGGGCGTGCGCATCGAGCACCTGCAGGCAGACGTGGACCGTGCCCAGTACGGGCCGTCCGCCGGCCACCCGGCGCTGGGCGCTGCCCCCTACAAGCTCGTGAGCCACCTGCCAAGCGGCCGCTCCGCCTACTCGTTCTGCATGTGCCCGGGCGGCTACGTGGTGGCGGCGGCGAGCGAGGAGGGCGGCGTGGTCACGAACGGCATGAGCCTCGCGGCGCGCGCCGGCACGAACGCCAACTCCGGCCTTCTCGCCAATGTCTTGCCGAGCGACCTGCCCGGGGACGACCCGCTTGCCGGCATCGAGCTGCAGCGCGCCTGCGAGCGGGCGGCGTTCGAGCTGGGCGGCGGGGCCTACGTGGCGCCCGCGCAGCTCGTGGGAGACTTCCTCGCCCGCCGGCCGTCGAGCGCGGGCGGGCGCGTAGAGCCCACGTACCCGCGCGGCGTGGCCTGGGGATCTGTCGAGGGGTGCCTGCCACCCTACGTGGCCGAGACGCTGCGCGCCGCCATCCCCGACATGGCCCGCCACCTGCGGGGGTTCGACGACGCCGAGGCCGTGCTCACGGGTGTCGAGAGCCGCTCGAGCTCGCCGGTGCGCGTCACGCGTGGGGCAGACCTGCAGAGCGTGAGCCACGCGGGCCTCTACCCCACCGGCGAGGGCGCGGGATACGCGGGCGGCATCATGAGCGCCGCCACCGATGGCCTGCGCGTAGCCCAGGCCGTCATCGACAGCATCGAAGCCTAGCTGGAGAGGGGCGCTACTCGGCGCCCCTCTCGTCTTTCTCGGCCGCCTCGGCCTCCTCATCGGTGCCGCCAGGCAAAAGACCTCGCACGAGGGCGCCCACGGTGCGCAGCATGAAGCGGCGGGTCTCGGGGTCCATGTCGGCCACGGCCATCGCCATCGCGGGCAGCAAGGTGCGCCAGTGCTCGCGGGCCTCGGCCATGGTGGTGGCGTTAGTGGCGCCCAGCAGGCCAAAGAGCTCGCTCGTGAAGCGGTCGCGCTCGGCGGGCGTGCGGCCGCAAATCCAGTCGTTGAGCGCGGCGTCGACGTGGCGCCGCCACAGGTCGCATGAGCGTAGTCGATGGCATAGGTCACCGACGAGCGGACATCTGCCGAACAGCCTACGGCGACGAACAGCACCAGGATGGCCTCGGCGCGCTCGGCGGGCATGAGCTCAGCCGCCTGCGACAGGCGCTCGAGCGCATTGCGATAGAGATTCGTGTCCTGATGGCATTCCTCGAGTGCCTGCACCATGGGCTCGCCAGCCGGACCGCACACCATATTGGTCACGGCCGCGGCGTCCATGGGATTGCGACGGCGCAGGGCCAGCTGCGACATAATGCGCGCGGCCGAGGTGCCGTAATCGGCAAAATAACGTTCCTGCAGCGTGCCGACCGGCGCGCGCACGATAAAGCGCGAAACCCAGGAGCGATCGGCGGCACGGCTCTGCGGACTACGGCCGTCGGCGAGCGGGCGGCTCGAGAGCACCAGGCCGCACAGTTCGATATGGCTCAGGTGCGCTGCGCGCTTAAAGATGTCAAACATTGCCCCGCACGGGGTGAGCTCAGCTTGAGAAGCCATGGCTTAGCCCTCCTTGGCCTCAGAGATAGTGTCGGATACTTCGGCCGGCCCGCCAAAGGCGCGAGCAGCCGCGGCTCCGCCGGCAAGCGGCGTCGCCATGGGAATTTTCGCACGTCGTGCTGACACGACGGGAAGCTCAAAGGCAAACCCCATCGCCAGCAAAAACCACGTGAGCGCATAGGTTGCAATTATGGCGGCCACCAGGCCGCCCGCCACGGCATGCTGGGAAAACACGGCGCATGCGAGTGCGGCCAAAGCCGGAACCTCGCAGGCAGAAAGGGCCAACACGCCCTGCAGGAATCCCGCACGGCGATCGCGCGCCAAGGCCCCGGTAGCGATGCCCACCATGCCCGGCAGCGCCAACGCCAGCGCGGCGATAATGGCCGGCAGCTTCCCGGACCACATAAGCGGTCCCACGACGAGCGTCACATGGGCGCCCGACGCCAACAGTGCCGCTGATACCACGACCACAGCCCAAAGCACGCCGCATACCGCCGTCGCACCAACCATCGCCGCGCGCCGGGCCGTGTGCCCCGATACCTCCATCGGGCACGGCATGAGCGGCTCGGCGCGAAGCGAGCGGGCGACATTTTGCGCATAGTGGTCGCAAAATGCCGAGAGCGCCGCCTCCACCGCAGCCGGCTCGGGACGATCTTCCTGATGGCAGGACAGGCAGGCCATCACCACATCGAACAGCTGAGCGTCGACAAACGCCAGCGCATCGCGCAGATCCTCGGAATTTGGATCGAGCCCCAGCTGCTGAGCCTGCTCGGCCGCGGCAAGTGCCACATCGGGCTCGCGTCGCAGCAGTTGCGTCAAGTCGCAGTCGGGCGCGTGGGCGCCGACGGGATAATCGGGCAGCGTATCCATCTTGAGCCGATAAGGGCTGGCGATATCGCGCGTCTTTTTGCGCGAGCCCGAAGTACCCGACGCACCCGGCGCTACTTCGTACGGCGCGACACCGGCGATGAGCTCGTAGACCGTACTCGCCGCCGCATAGACATCGATTGCCGGCGACATGCGAAGCATGCGCAGGTCGGGAATATCGTCGGTAAGCATCTCGGGCGGGGCGTAGGCCACCGTCGCGCGGCGCAACGTGGCATAGCGCTCGGTAAACGACGCCTTGCCGCCGGCGCCGACCACCGCAGAGGCGGGCTCGAGCGCCAGCGACGAGCCAAAGTCGATCAAGCACAGGTCGAAAGTGCCTTCGGCAAGCTGTCGGTCGAGCGGCAGCCGCGCCGTGCGCACCATAATATTAGCGGGCGAGATATCGCGATGGACGAACCCCTCGCCTACCAGGCTCATACGGCAGAGCAGATCGAACAGGTCGCGACCCAGGCGCGCCGCCACGAGCGGCGATAGACGCCCGGCGTCGTCCACGGCAAGGCGCGAGCGCAGGCGGACAAGCGTCTCGCCCTCGACCCACTCCATGACAATCGCGGGCACGCCGTCAACCTCGCCCCACCCGTATAAGCGGGGAAAACCCTTAAGGCCCGAAAGGGCACGATGGCATTCATATTCTTCGCGAAACGCCGCCTTGAACTTGGTGACCAGCGCCTCGTGGGCGGCATCGTCATCAAATTCGTCGCGCGCCGGCAAGATGAGCTGCTTGAGCGCCACGGCCTCGCCCTGGGCGTTGACGGCACGCGTCACACGGCCGATACCGCCGCGGCGCATGGTGGCGTCATCGGCAAACAGCATCGTAAAACGGCGCAGGTAGGCGGGAAGCTCGTCCGTGCCCAGGGCGACGGCCGGCTCAAACCCGTCGACGCGCGCCAGGCGCAGGCCCACCATGGGATCACGGTTGAGCGACTGGGCTGCCGTAGAAGCGAGGTCGTTCGTCATAGGGCGATCGCCGCCACATTGTTATTGAAATTACTGAGCGCGACGTCGTCGTTGCCGTAGTGCCCAACCCATTGACACAGGTTGGTATAGCAGCCCCACAGATTGGCATACTGCCGATACCATTTTGATTTGGTCGAAAACCTTTGTCGGCCGAACTCGGCGCGGATAACAAACATGTCATTCGCCAGGGTGTCGCACGGTCCGGTATCGCCCGTAGCGTTATAGGTCGAAACCACGCTATTGGCGCGGGCGACATAGCCATCGAGCATGTTGTATTTGGTCACGAGCCAGCTGTGGATACTCTCCTCCTCGGCAGCCGAGAGGCCACCCGAGCCCGTGTCGCCGCCGGCGCCGCCATCCGTCGAGCCACCACTCGAAGATCCACCGCCAGAGGCGGAGCCCGAACCGGAACCGCCGTCCGAGCCCGCCGAACCGGTGCCAGAACCGGACCCGTCCGAGCCGCCGGGCTTACCCGCCTGCTGCGTATCCTGCTCCTTCTGCTGCTCTGCCTTGTTAACGACAGAAGCCACGCTGTTATTGGAAAGCTTCGTGATGATCTTGGTGTTGGTGAGCACGATGGTCTTGCCGTTTGCCAGCGTAACCTCGTTGTCCGATGTTTCGGGACTGTCCGCATCGTCGCCACCGAACACAACATGCGAGACCACACTCGCCCACGCATATCCAGTTGTCGTTCCCAAGTCGCTTTTGGCCTTGCGCCCAATATGCAGCTCGCGCGCAGCATGCGCCTGCACCATGGACGGCACCGTCATGCCATAAGCCGAAACACCGGCTATGACCAGCACGAGCGAGCAAGACAGCAGCACATACGCCCGAGGCGCCAGCCCCAACCGGCGTCGCATGCGCACCGCGGCGCCACGCTTTGTCTGAGTGCCCCCGGGCCGCATGCGTTCTCCTCCAACAAAAACACGCCGCTTAAAAGCGGCGCATTCTTTCATATCCACATTTCGAGTGTATCAGCGAACCCAAAAGGTTGCGCAACGAATGGGCAAATACGAGGTGCGAGCGGACCCATCCACGCGATAAGCGGATGAAAAGCAGGTTTGTTGCACAACAAATAAATGAACGCGCGCCCAATTATGAGTGCCCCGTGCGGCAGGCCGACGGAACATGCCGCGGAGCTGACACCGCCTAGATCGCGCGGCGGGCCTCGATAGCGCGGCCAAGCGTAAGCTCGTCGGCATACTCCAAGTCGCCGCCCACGGGAAGGCCGCTCGCAAGACGCGATACCTCAACGCCCAATGGCTTGATGGTGCGAGCAAGGTAGCTCGCCGTGGTCTCGCCCTCAATGTTGGGATTGGTGGCGATAATGACCTCGTGGATGTCCTCGTGGCCCAGGCGCGCCAGCAGCTCGCGGATATGCAGCTGCTCGGGACCGATCTTGTCCATGGGGCTGATCACGCCGCCCAGCACATGGTACAGGCCATGGTAGCTGCCCGTACGCTCAATCGCCTGGACGTCGCGCGGCTCGCCCACCACGCAAATGCGAGTGGTATCGCGCATCGGGTCCTGGCAGATGGAGCACTCGTCGGCCGTGGCGTAGTTAAAGCAACGGCTACAAAAGTGGACCTCCTGCTTGACCTCCAGGATGGCCTCGGCCAGGCGGCGGGCCTCCTCGGCATCGGCCTCGAGCAGGTAATAGGCTATGCGCTGGGCCGACTTGGGACCAATGCCCGGCAGACGGCCCAGCTCATCGAGCA
>USHZ01000109.1 GCA_900554595.1 uncultured Collinsella sp.
CAAAGACTCTCGCGCGCCATCGACATCATGGAGGCCCTCTACGCCGCCGGCGAGAGCGGCATGACACGGACCGAGATTTGCAGTCGCTTTGACATCACGGGGGTATCGCTCGACGAGATTCTCGAGATCGTCTCGACGCTCGCGGACCGAGAATCGGGCGCGCGCATCATCTGCGAATGCCGCGGCGAGCGTGTGGTCCTCACCGGTGACGCCGGGCGTGTGCTACCGCTGCGCTTGAGTGCCGCCGAGGGCGCTGTGCTCAACCATGAACTTGAATCGTTGGGGATCGAGCCGCATACGGCAGCTCGGATTCGACATGCCCTTCTACCCGAAGAGCTCGGCTATAACCAGCGCGTCTTTGACACCGTCAACCACGGGTCGCACTGGCAGCAGCTGAGCTGCGCCATTCAGGACGGTGTTCGCTGCCGCATCTCGTATCGCTCGATGGACGATGCACGGCCACGTGAGCGTCTGGTCGACCCCTTGCGCATTACGGCAAACGGCGACCAAACATACCTGATTGCCTGGGACATCGCGGTCGATGAGCAGCGCACCTATCGCATGGATAAAATCGAGGGACTCGCCTTGACGGAAGACTCCGTCGTGCCTCATGCACCGGACGTCACATCCCTCCACGATTCCCTTGCTCGGACGCAGCGTAGCGCAAAGCTCTTGATGCCATTCGATATGGCGGAGCATCTGGACTGGGCCGGCATCACCCTAATCGAGCGCAGCGGGGCAGACATGGCAACGGTAACCGTGCATTATGGCTCCGAGCGTTGGCTACTGAGCCAGGTAATCGCAGCGGGCGGAGCCATCCGCATCTTGGATGACCCCGCCCTGTCAGAGCGTCTGTGCGATATGGCAAAATCCCTCGTCTGTCCGCTTTAGTGGCGCCGCTCGTGGCGTGCACGCCACAGCTGTAGATAGTGCCCGATTTGTGCCGCTTCGATGCGCTGATAGGAACTCGTGGGCAGCGACGTTAAGAATTTCTTGCCGTAGCCCTTCGTCACCAGGCGCGGGTCGGCCAAGATGAGTACGCCACAATCGGTCGATGAGCGAATGAGGCGACCGGCTGCCTGCTTGACCTCGAGCACGGCCTCGGGCAGCGAATAACGCGCCCAAGCGCGGTCTTCGCGCAGATTGCGCTCGCATGAGAGCGGGTCTGTGGGGCTCGAGAACGGCAGCTTGGGGATGATGACGCAGCGCAGCGTCTCGCCGCTCGCGTCAAACCCTTCCCAAAAGGCCTTAAGCGCAAAGAGCGACGAGGTCGGTTCGTTGATAAAGCGATCGCGCAGGCGGCGAGGAGACGAGTTGCGCTGCTGGCAGTTGAGTTCCAGGCCCGCACGAGCCATCTTGGGCTCGACGCGATCGTACAGCTCCTCCATGTCACGCCTGTTGGTGAACAGCGTGAGCACCGAGCCGCCCATGGCAAGATGAGCATCGACCAGCACGCGCTCGAGCGCCGAAAGATAGCCTTCGCGGTCGCGCGGATCGGGGATATCCCCAGCCACGACCACGGCCATATTCGAATCGAAGTCGTAGCTCGAATCCAAGTGCAGTGACGATGATGTCGAGGCGCCGATGCGATCGAGGCCGACGGCATGGTTAAAGTGCTCAAAGCTCTTGGAAACCGTCATGGTCGCCGATGCAAAGATAGCCGTGTGAACCTCGGGCAGCCACTCGGTTGCCAAGGCCTCACCAATGTCGATGCGCTCTGCGGTCATTGACTCTCCGCCGGCACGCAGCCTGCGATTGACTTGCAACGAGTACACGTAATGTTCGTCGGTACCGTCGATGATGAGCTTGAGGTTCTCGGCCAGCTCGTGCAGGCGGCGCGAGATATCACCCAGGTCGACAACAATCTCGGGCTTATCGGCGGCAACGGCTTGTACCAGCGCGTCGACGCTCTTGTCAGCTTGTTCCAATGCGTCGATGGCAGTGTAGGCCGACTGTAAGAAATCATGCCAGTCGTCAGATTCGCGCAACTCGGGGCCAATCCATAGGTTCGCATTGTCATAGCCCCCGCGGGCACGGCGGCCAAGCTCGCGAACGCCGTCAAACACATCGGCAATCGCCATGCTCGCACGCACGACCGTCGACGTCGCCTTGGCGGTAAGACCCAGGTAGAGCGTAGAGCCCTCCGAGGTTGCCAAATCGCGGGAAACCTGGCTCAGCGCACCGGTGCTCGAGCCACCCAGGCGCTCAAACAGAACGCGCGATTCATCCGCCGATACCACGCGCGCCCATTGACGGCGTGCCTCGCGTTCGATGGAGTGGGCCTCATCGATCACCCAGTGACGAATCGGAGGCAAGATTCTGCCCTCGGCCGCAACATTGCGGAACAACAGGGAATGGTTGGTGACCACCACATCGGCATGAGCCGCGCGACGGCGGGCACCGTGGACCAGGCATTTATCAGGGAAAAACGGGCATAGGCGACGGGCGCACTCGCGCGACGCCGTCGTAAAGTCGGGACGGTTGACGCTGCGCCAGCGAATGCCGAGCGAGTCGAGGTCGCCATCGGCCGACTGACACACGTACGCCATGATGACCGCGACTGCCGTAAGCGTGTCGGCAGGATCACGCTTAGTCGTAATTTCGACTTGGCCGCGGCTCATGCGCTCAAGCTTGCGCAAGCATGGATAGTGGTCATAGCCCTTGAGGGCGCAAAACGATAGACCTCCGTCCAGCTGCTCGGCAAGTTTGGGCAGCTCATGATACATGAGCTGGTCGGCAAGATTATTCGATTTAGTCGCGATACCGACCGTGATGTTGTTGCGGCGCGCGGCCTCAGCAAAAGGCACCAGGTAAGCCATCGATTTGCCGACGCCCGTCCCCGCCTCAATCACGCGATGCGTTCCCGTAACGAGTGCGTCACGGACCTCGAGCGCCATCGCGATCTGTTCATCGCGCGGCTCGTAGGTGGGATACATGCGATTGACCAGGCCGCCCGGGGCATAGTCCGCCTCGATTTCCTCGCGGCTCGGCATCTTAAGGACCGGAAGCTCGTCCGCATCAACGCGATCATCGGCCCGATCGGCCTTGAGTACGTCGGCGCGGGCGGCGCTGAGAGAGAAGATGGAACCGGGGTTCTGCCCCGCCAAGAACGAGAAGATGGGACGATAGGACCAGGGTACGTCGGGGTGCATGTCGGCCAGGCGCGCCATTAAGCCCTGAGGCAAGTCGGTGAGCGCCACGAGCAACACGCGCCACACACCACACAGGGCGTCGACATCGGCGTTGGCGCGGTGCGACACCGAGTCGCAGCCAAACAGGTCGGCCATGAAAGACAGCTTATGCGAGGCCAGGCGCGGAAGCGCGATGCGCGACAGCGCCAGCGAATCGATCCAGATGTCGCTGACGTTGACACCGCCCTTGACCGACTCGATAAACGAACGGTCGAAGGTGGCGTTATGTGCGATCACCGGGCAGCCGCCGACAAATTCAGCGAGGGCGGCCACGGCCTCGACGGCCGATGGGGCATCCACCACATCGGCGTTTGTAATGCTCGTGAGCTCGGTAATCTCGGTGGGAATCAGCTGCTTGGGATGCACGAAGGTATCGAACCGATCGACAACCTCGCGGCCAGAAAGGCGAGCCGCCGATATCTCGATAAGCTCGTTGTCCTGCACCGAAAGACCCGTGGTCTCGGTATCGAGGACGATAACATCTTCTTCGATGAGACCAAACGCTTGGGTTTTGGCGCGCTCGGCAAGCGTGGCATAAGAATCGATGACAAACTGCGGCGTTCCCGACGAAACAGCGTCCTCGATTAGCATGCAATGCCCGCTCGACGAAGACCCATGCGAATCAGGCTGTCACAGACCTGCGGGAACGTCATGTCGTCGGTGTGGCGAATCTCATCCGGATACAGCGACGTATCGGTCATGCCGGGAATCGTGTTGGTCTCGAGGATGACGGGGCCATCCTCGCTCACGATAAAGTCGCTGCGCGAGATACCCAAGCAACCGAGCGCCCTATGGGCGGCACAGGCGAGCTCCTGGGCACGAGCGTAGTTCTCGGGCGAGATCTGTGCCGGAATGCGATGGATGTCCGTAGGGTCGACATACTTCACGTCCAGATCGTAGAACTCGCAGTCCTCGGGCTTGCGGATCTCGACGATCGGCAGAGCGCGCACGTCATCCTCGCCGTATACGCCGACGGTAATCTCGGTACCCTCGATGCACTTCTCGACCAGTACTTTGTCGCCAAACTCAAACGCCTTGGCGATGGCCGCGGGCAGCTCGGAGGGCTCGTGGACCAGGGAAATGCCATAGCTGGAACCGTTGACGGCCGGCTTCACAAAGCAGCGCTCGCCACAGACCTCGACGATATGATCGATATCGACTTCATCGCCCACCTCGAGCGCAAGGCCGGGGGCAACGGGGATGCCCGCCTTGGCGTACAGGAGCTTCGAGACCTCCTTGTCGGCACCGCAGGCGCTCGCGAGCACGCCCGAGGCCGTGTAGGGGATACCCAGGGTCTCCATGGCACCCTGCATGGCACCATCCTCACCGCCGGCGCCGTGCATGGCGATAAACGCCACGTCGAAACCACCGGTCGCCATGGTTACCATAAAATCATCGGCAGCCGTGTCGAGCAGCTCCACCGAAGTGTACCCGGCCTCCTTCAAGGCCACCACGACGTTCTTTCCCGAATTGAGCGAGATCTCGCGCTCAGCGGAATGACCGCCCGCCAAGACCGCTACGTGCATGTTCTCTAGGCTTTTACCCGGCATGGGCAGACTCCTCCTCTATAATTTCTGCAGCTGATACCATATTGTAGCGATACCCTCTACGTTTCCCCAAAATCGAAAGGCTTCCATGAATCCCAGGACTAAATCTCAGGACATTCGCGACTTGAGCCAAAACGATATTCGCGAGCTTGTTGCCGAACTTGGCCAGCCCGCCTTCCGCGCGAAGCAGCTCATCGAATGGGTCTTTGAGAAGAACGTTTGTTCGTTTGACGATATGACCAACCTTCCCAAGGCTTTCCGCGAGCAGCTTAAAGAGGCTTTTGCCTTTGACACGCCGACTGAGCTCACCAAGCAGGTTTCCAAAGATGGCTCTCGCAAGTATCTGCTCGAGTACCACGACGGCATTTCCGTCGAGACTGTCGGTATGCCCCGTCGTAACAAGCTTTCTGTCTGCGTTTCCACCCAGGCAGGTTGTGGCATGGGCTGCGCTTTTTGCGCTACCGGTCTGAACGGCCTTAAGCGCTCTCTGACCGCTCAAGAGATCGTTGACCAGGTGCTTCATGTCACCAACGACTTTGGTGAGCGTGCCACGAGCGTTGTCTTCATGGGCCAGGGTGAGCCGTTTGCCAACTACGACGAGGTTCTCAAGGCGTTGCGCATCCTCAACGACCCCGATGGCATCGGTATCGGCGCTCGTCACCTCACCGTCTCTACCAGCGGCGTTATTCCCGGTATTCGCAAATTTGCCGACATCCCCGAGCAGTTCACGCTTGCCGTTTCCTTGCACTCCGCTATCCAGTCCACGCGCAACAAGCTTATGCCCGGCGTTAAGAAGTACACGCTCCTGCGCCTTCACGAGGCGCTTCAGCTCTACACCGAGAAGACCGGACGCCGCCCGACCTATGAGTATGCCATGATCGAAGGCGTCAACGATACGAATCCCGAGATGCAGGCGCTCTGCGACTTCTGCGAGGGAACGCTGTGCCACGTTAACCTAATTCAGCTTAACGATATCGAGGGCAGCCCGCTCAAGCCGTCGCCGATTCATAAGGTTGAGGATCTTCAGCGTCGCCTTGAGTCTCGTGGCATCGAGACCACGATCCGTAATTCTCGCGGCAATGATATCGATGCCGCCTGCGGTCAGCTAAAGCAACGTTTCAAGGTCCAGAAGAACGCGTAGGGGAGTCTGCGCCCCATAACGTTTCATGTGAAACATCGAACAGCCCCGGTTGCAGATAATGCAACCGGGGCTGTTTCATTTGTTTTCATGCTACTGAATTTGATTTACGTAAGCTTAGTTTTAGCAAAAATAAGGGGTCCTTGTCTCATGTATCAGACAAGGACCCCTTGAGAACAGGCAAGTAATTGTTAGGTACCTAATAACCAACATTTTCCCACTGATGGTTAACCCACTCTTGGTTAATCTTGGGATTCTTAGTCACCTGAGCAGTACGCATAGCGACATCTTCGGTCATCACATCCATTTTCTTCTTGGATGTATCGACGATATCCTGTGCTCCACGCAACAGTCGACCTCTCAGTTCATCATCTGTCGCAAGCTTATAACCAGCAAAAGCGCCAGCGACGACGGTGGTCGCCAACGCAACAATCGCGAGAACCTTATTCTTCATCCTGATCCTCCTGCCCAAATTGGACCATTTCGCCAAGGATACGGGAGAGTTCCTCTTCGTCTTTGAACTCGATTTCAATTTTATTCTTACCACGTGAGCTCTTCACGCGAACATTCGTGTTAAAAACTTGACGAAGGACTCGAGCGGCCTTTTTGAATGACTGAGGTGTTGCTGGCCTCGGAGTCCTCGGCGTCTCTCCGGCAGAAAACAATGGAGCAAGATTTTCTGTCGCTCTAACGGAAAGACCTTCTGCGACAACCTTCTCAGCAAGTCGAATCCTTGCATCTTCATATGGAACCGCAAGAATCGCTCTTGCATGGCCTGCAGTAAGCTTGCCCTCAAAAATCATCTGCTGTACGACTTCGGGAAGATCTAGCAAACGAAGTGAATTTGTAATTGCGGAACGAGACTTACTGACAGCCTTTGATAACGCCTCCTGCGTCATCCCACTGGCATCAATGAGCTGACGATAACCCTTCGCCTCTTCGACGGGATTCAAATCAGAACGCTGAAGATTCTCGATAAGTGCAAGAGCGAGCATTTCCTCATCATTAACTTCTTTAATGATGACAGGCAGCTCCTCAAGACCAGCAAGCTTTGATGCTTGGTAAC
>USHZ01000110.1 GCA_900554595.1 uncultured Collinsella sp.
GCCATGGAGGAGTACGAGCAGCTCAAGCGCCGCGCCGATTACATCGAGGAGCAGCTGGCCGATCTGGAGAGCGCGCGCAAGGCGCTCACCAAGATCACCGTGGCAATCGATCGCAAGATGCGCAAGGCGTTCCTGGTGACGTTTGAGAAGGTTGATGCGAATTTCCGCGAGATCTTCGCCATGCTTTTCCCAGGCGGTCAGGCACATTTGGAGATGACCGACCCCGAGCATCCGGCCGAGACGGGCATCGAGGTCGTGGCGCAGCCGCGCGGCAAGCGCATCACCAAGATGATGCTCATGTCGGGCGGCGAGAAGAGCCTGACGGCGCTCGCCCTGCTCTTTGCCGTATACCGTACGCGCACGGTGCCGTTCTATGTGCTGGACGAGGTCGAGGCGGCACTCGACGACGCCAACCTGTCCAAGCTCATCGGCGCCCTCGATGTGCTGCGTTCCGATACGCAGCTCTTGGTAATCTCGCATCAGCGCCGTACTATGGAGGATGCTGACGTTCTCTACGGCGTCTCGATGCAAGCCGACGGCGTCAGTCGCGTCGTCTCGCAAAAACTCGATCGCGAAACCGGAAAGGTCGTGAATGCATAATGGGATTCTTTGACGCACTCTCGCGCGGACTTGAGCGCAGCCGCGAGGCCCTCAACGAGGTCTTCTACTTTGGCGGCGAGGTCGACGAGGATTTTTGGGAGGATCTTGAGGACACGCTCGTCATGGGTGACATGGGTGCCGAGGTCGCTATTCAGGTCTCCGATGACCTGCGCGACGCCGCGGCCAAGAAGAACCTTAAGACCGCCCCGCAGCTTCGCCGCGCCCTGGCCGAGCAGCTCGAGGGCCATTTTGTGCCTGTTGAGCGCGACCCGTTTTCCGATACGCCGAGCTGCGTGCTGTTTGTGGGCATTAACGGTGCCGGCAAGACCACCACGGTCGGCAAGATTGCGAGCGCCATGGCCGCCCGCGGCAAGAACGTGGTGATCGGTTCGGCCGACACCTTCCGCGCCGCCGCCATCGAGCAGCTCGATGTGTGGGGCCAGCGCGCCGGCGTCCCCGTCATTAAGCGTGACCGCGGCTCCGATCCGGCGAGCGTGTGCTATGACGTGCTCGACGAGGCCGATAAGCGCGGCAGCGACCTCGTGCTCATTGATACCGCCGGCCGTCTGCACACGAGCCCCGAGCTCATGCGCGAGCTCGCCAAGGTGGTTAATGTGACCCGTAAGCGCGCCGCCAATATGGCCGCCGGTCCCATGCCGGTCTCGGTCGTGCTTGTGATCGATGCCGCCACTGGTCAGAACGGTCTGAACCAGGCGCTCGAGTTTAACGAGGCGCTGGGCCTGGACGGTATTATCATGACTAAGCTCGACGGAACGGCTAAGGGTGGTATCGCCATGGCCGTGGCCGAGAAGCTCAAGCTCCCGATCCTTCGCATCGGCGTGGGCGAGCAGGTCGATGACCTGCAGGAGTTTAACGCCAAAGATTTCTGCCGCGCCCTGGTGGGCGAGTCCAACTAAGGAGTGACTAGTGTTTGATTCCCTGAGCGATCGCCTCAACGACACATTTGACCGTCTACGCGGCAAGGGTAAGCTGACCGAGGCCGATATCACTTCAGCCATGCGCGACATTCGCATGGCACTGCTCGAGGCCGACGTTAACTTTAAGGTCGTCAAGGAGTTCGTCGCCAAGACCAAGGAGCGCTGCATGACCGCCGAGGTCATGGAGTCGCTGTCGCCGGCGCAAAACGTCGTCAAGATCGTGCTCGACGAGCTCACCGAGATGCTCGGCTCAACCGAGAGCAAGCTCGTCTTTAGCAACCGCATTCCCAATGTCATCATGCTCGTGGGCCTGCAGGGCTCTGGTAAGACCACGGCGGCCGTAAAGCTGGCCTACCTGCTCAAGAAGCAGGGCCGCTCGCCGCTGCTCGCCGCGTGCGACGTCTACCGTCCCGCCGCTGCCGACCAGCTGGCCACGCTCGGTGGCGAGATCGGCGTGCCGGTCTTCCGCGGTGACGGCGCGCACCCGGTCGACATTGCCAAGGGTGCCATCCAGGAGGCCGTCGACCACCTGCGCGACGTGGTCATTGTCGATACCGCCGGTCGTCTTCAGATCGACGAGCAGATGATGCAGGAGGCCGTCGACATCAAGAAGGCCGTCAAGCCCGACCAGGTGCTGATGGTCGTCGATGCCATGACCGGCCAGGATATCGTCAACGTCGTCTCGACCTTCGCCGATCGCACCGACTTTGATGGCGTGATTATCTCCAAGCTTGACGGCGATGCCCGTGGCGGTGGCGCACTTTCGGTGCGTCAGGTGACCGGCAAGCCCATCAAGTTCGTGAGCATGGGCGAGAAGCCTGATTCGCTGGAGCCGTTCTATCCCGATCGCATGGCCAAGCGAATCTTGGGCATGGGCGATGTCGTAGGCATTATCGAGAAGGCCCAGGAGGCAGCCGATGCAGAGCAGCTCGAGGCTGCCGAGCGTATGCTGCGCGAGGGCTTTACCATGAACGATATGCTCGACCAGATGAAGGCCGTCAAGAAGATGGGCGGCATGAAGGGTATCCTGGGCATGCTCCCCGGCGGACAGCGTGCGCTCAACCAGATGGGCGGCAACCTGGATGAGGGCATCTTCGATAAGAACGAGGCCATCATCATGTCGATGACCAAGGAGGAGCGCCTGCGTCCCTCCATCATCAACGGTCAGCGTCGCGCGCGTATCGCCAAGGGCGCCGGCGTAACCCCCACCGAGGTCAACAGCCTTATGAAGCAGTGGGGCGAGATGAATAAGATGATGGGCCGCATGCGCACGATGGCCAATCAGGCACAGGCCGGCGGTAAAAAAGGCAAAAAGGGAAAGAAGGGCAAGAGGATGCGCATGCCCAATATCCCTGGCCTGGACGCTATGGGTCTGGGCGGCATGGGCGGCCTTGGCACGGGCGGTCCCAAGTCCGATATGGAGCTGCTGCGCCAGATGGAAGCGCAGATGCGTAATAAGAAATAGGGCTGTAATTCCAGCTTGATATGGCAAAGGCCACTCGGAAGCTACCGGGTGGCCTTTGTTGTTGGCTTTGATTGTTGGGCTGCGTTTAGCGTCGTGCCCTGAGCTCGCGGTGCCGTGCCGTTAGTGGCAGCCGCAGCCCTCGTGGCCCTCGTGCTCGTGATGGCCGTGACAGCTGCAGGCCTCGCCATGTTCGTGGGCGTGGTCGTGGTCATGGCCGTGGCAGCCGCACGTGGCCTCGCCGTTCTGTGCAAGCGTGCCGGCGATAAGGGCCTCGACGCAAGCGTCGCAGCTGCCCTGGGCACCTGCGTATACCGTGATGCCGGCTTGGGCAAGCGCGTTGATGGCGCCACCGCCGATACCGCCGCAGATGAGCGTGTCCACGCCGCCGTTGGCGAGCAGGCCCGCAAGGGCACCGTGGCCGGTGCCGCCGGTGCCCACGACCTGCTCGTTGAGCACCTTGCCGTCCTGAATGTCGTAGATCTTGAACTGCTCGCTGCGGCCAAAGTGCATAAAGATGTTGCCGTTGTCGTACGTGGTTGCCACCCTCATGGTGCCGACCTCCTTTGCTGGCCATGCGGCCGTTGTCGTGGTGATGGGGGAGTACGCGATGTTGCCGCCTTCGATGACAATCGCCCGTCCATTGACCAGCGCGTTTGCCACCTTGCGATGCGCGCGGCTGCAAATTGCCGCCACCGTGGCGCGGGCAATGCCCATGTGCTGGGCGACGGTCTCCTGATTGAGGCCCTCCAGGTCACACAGCCGCAGGACTTCGAGCTCGTCGACCGTCATATCGATGGCGTCTCCGCTGGCAAGGCCGTCGGGGGTAAAGCCGCGGTATTCGGGGATGATCCCAACACGGCGCAATTTTTCGCGTCTTCCTGCCATGCGCACTCCTTATCTGACATATGTCAATAATAGAATAACGCGTGTGCGCCACAGAGCAAGGCATTTTTGGCATATGTCAGAAAATGAGGGCTTATGTTAGGGCTGTGGGGCCGCGTGCGCCTGGGCTACAATGAATCTCGCTTGTAGGCGACTGACAGGAGGGTCAATGAGCAAGGCTGATCAACAGTTTGTAACAATGTGCCGCGATATTCTGGACCATGGCACCACCACCGAGGGCCAAAAGGTCCGCCCGGTGTGGGAGGACGGCACCCCTGCCTATACCATTAAAAACTTTGGCGTCACGGCACGCTACGACCTGCGTGAGGAGTTTCCGGCGCTTACCCTGCGTCGCACGGCCCTCAAATCTGCCATGGATGAGATCCTGTGGATCTATCAAAAGAAGTCCAATAACGTGCATGACCTCAACAGCCATATTTGGGATGAGTGGGCCGACGAGACTGGCTCCATCGGCAAGGCCTACGGGTATCAGATTGGGCAGAAGAGCCATTATGCCGAGGGTGACTTTGACCAGATGGATCGCGTTCTGTACGACCTTAAAAACACGCCGTACAGCCGCCGCATTATGACGAACACCTATGTGTTTAGTGACCTGTCCGAGATGCACTTGTATCCGTGCGCCTACAGCGTGACGTATAACGTGACGCAGCGCCCGCAGGATGACAAGCCGACGCTCAACATGATTCTCAACCAGCGTAGCCAGGACATTTTGGCCGCGAACAACTGGAACGTGTGCCAGTACGCCATTTTGCTGATGATGGTTGCGCAGTCGGTCGATATGATTCCCGGCGAGTTGTTGCATGTAATCGCCGATGCCCACATTTACGACCGTCATGTCGATATCGTCCGCGAGCTTATCGAGCGTCCGCAGTTTGCCGCGCCTAAGGTAACGCTTAACCCCGATGTACATGACTTCTATGCGTTTACGACCGATGATCTGATCGTCGAGGGCTATGAGCACGGCCCACAGGTCAAGAACATCCCCATTGCGGTGTAGGTGACGCGCATGACGTGTAAGCTTTCCGCCATTGTCGCCGTGTGTGATGATTGGGGCATTGGGTGCGAGGGCGACATGGTGGTGTCCAACCGTGCCGACATGCGTCATTTTGTGGCGTGCACCAAAGGCTGCCCGGTCATTATGGGACGCAAGACGCTGCTGAGTTTCCCCGGCGGGCGTCCGCTCAAGAACCGTCGTAATATCGTGCTCACGCGCGATGAGGACTTTGCTCCCGAGGGCGTCGACGTGGTGCATAGCGTCGACGAAGCGCTCGCCGCGGTATCCGATGAGCCCGTTGCGTGGGTGCTCGGTGGCGGCGAGGTGTATCGGCAGTTTTTGCCGTATTGCGCCGAGGCCGAGGTTACGCATAACCATTGCGTGCATGCCGTGGATACGTACTTTCCCGATCTGGATGCCGATCCCGCGTGGGAGATTGCGCGGCGTGACGGTGTTGCCACGATTGCCTCGGGCGAGGGCGACGAGGGTGTCGATTATGAGTTCGTGACGTATCGTCGCGTTGAGGCGTAAATCGTCTGGCGTGAACGGTATCATCGGTTTGTTTGAATGCATGGGGCGGCGCTTAGCGTCGCCTCGTTTGGTATAGATGTGCTGTAAAGAAGGGTGCGGGCTGGCTGCTATGACTGATGCCGTTGAGGTGCTGCGAATCGATTCGCTCGAGGACGAGCGGCTCGATGCCTACGTGCGACTGACCGAGCGCGAGCTACGATGCGTGCTGGAGCCGCAAAAGGGTATCTTTATCGCCGAGAGTGCCAAGGTCATCGAGCGCGCGGTTCGCGCCGGATACGAGCCGGTGAGCTTTCTTTTGGGCGAGCGCTGGCTCGATCAGATGATCCCGCTGTTTGAGCGCCTGGTTGTGCGCGAGGGCGCGGGTCCGGTTCCTGTGTTCGTTGCCTCCATGGAGCTCATGGAGCAGCTGACGGGTTTTAACGTGACGCGCGGTGCGCTCGCGGCATTCCGTCGCCCGCGACAGATTCCGGTTGATGAGTTCTTGGGCGGCGTCGTCGAGGCGGCGGGGGAGCGCCCGGTGCGCGTGTGCGTGCTCGAGGGCATTGTCGACCACACCAACGTCGGCGCGATTTTCCGCTCGGCGGCTGCGCTGAACATCGATGGCATTTTGGTGAGCCCCACTTGCTGCGATCCGCTGTACCGTCGCTCGGCCCGCGTGAGCATGGGCACGGTGTTCCAGGTGCCCTGGACACGCATTGGCAGCGAGGCGCGCGTATGGCCGCATGATGGGCTGGCGGCGCTGCACGATGCCGGCTTTTCGTGTGCCGCCATGGCGTTGACGGATGATTCAGTGTCGCTGGACGATCCCGTGCTGCAGGAGATTGACCGCTTGGCAATCTTTATGGGCACCGAGGGTGCTGGCTTGGGCGCCAAGACCATTGCAGGCTGCGACCGCGCCGTGCGTATTCCGATGGCGCATGGGGTCGATTCGCTCAATGTGGCCGCGGCAAGTGCTGTCGCCTTTTGGCAGCTGTGCCCGCATGTGAGCAACGAGTACCACTACCAGCCGGGGCTGTATCACTAGGCAGATATTTCGCACCGGGCTCTGGTTCGGGGCGTTTCGGGCGACGCTGGTCGGTGCTAAGCTGGTGTTGGCTTTGGTCTTAAATTGCCGTTTTGTTGTATGACGTACGCTAGTGGGGAGGGCGTGTGGCTAAGAAATCTACGGCTATCGATGTAACGCAGGGTGTCATTTGGCAACAGCTGCTGTCGCTGTGCGTCCCTATCTTCTTTAGCTCGTTTTTTCAGCAGGCCTACACGCTTATCGGTACCTATATCGTCGGTCAGTTTGGCGGTAAGCTCGCGCTGGGTGGCATTCAGGCCACGATGGTGCTCACCGAGCTCTGTATCGGTTTTTGCGTCGGTGTGGGTGCTGGATGTGCCGTCATTACCGGTCAGTTTTTTGGTCAGCACGATGACGAGCGCTTGAGCCGATCGGTCCATACGGCCATGACACTCGCGCTGGTGGGCGGCATTGT
>USHZ01000111.1 GCA_900554595.1 uncultured Collinsella sp.
CGCGCCGTAGAAACCAGGCATAACAAAGCCGCCCTGTTGGCCGTACTCCTGCACCAGCTCGGAGGTGCGGTTCATGCTGAGCGTACCGTCGTGATGGAACGCCACAACCGTCGCGGCGTCCAGGAACGGCAGACCCAGGTACTCGGCCATCAGGCGAGCGGTGAAGTACTCGCCACGGCTCACGAGCTCCTCGGTGGAGTAGCCGCCCGAGCGGGCGCGCTCGGCAAAGGCCGCGAACTCCTCGCGGATGGGATAGGTGAGCTCCAGCTCGTCAGCGATATCAAAATAGCGCTGGCCAATGTCCTCGAGCAGCTCCTCGCACGACACGTGGTACTTGACGTGCGCGTTAACCAGGTAGAGCAGGTCGGTCACCTTGGTGTCGCCCTTAAAACGACGACCGCAGGCAGAAACCACCACAAAACGGCGGGCCGGGTCGGCTTCGACAATGGCCTTGATCTTCTTAAAGTGTTCGGCGTCGGCGACCGACGAGCCGCCAAACTTGGCAGTTTTTATCATGGCGTGGAGGTTACCTTTCTAAAAGCCTCTGCAAACCTGTTTTGCGCGCTCTGATACCATGGTTTCACCGATTGGGACCAAGGCATCCGAGGAGCAGTGTTATATGGGAACTTATCATAGTACACGAGGACGCACTTTATCGTGCTCAAGTAAGGTGGCAATCCGTACCGGCATCGCTCCCGACGGGGGTTTGTTTGTCTCGGACGAGCTGGGCACCCAGCAACTCGATATCAGCTCGCTTGCAGATAAATCGTACTTTGAAATCGCTCAAGATGTGTTGGGAATGTTACTGAATGATTACACAGCCGAAGAAATTTCGGCGTGTGTGAATGAGGCTTACCGCGGTACGTTTGCGAGTGATGAGGTCACACCGCTCGTCAAACTCGATGCTGCGCCGGGCGCTGACGCCCCTCAGACCTATGTGATGGAGCTCTTTGGCGGCCCCACGAGCGCCTTTAAGGACGTCGCCCTGCAGATGCTCCCCCGCCTCATGGCCCGCACTTCCGCCAAGGACGGCGGCGCCGAACGCATCATGATCGTCACCGCCACGTCGGGCGACACGGGCAAGGCCGCGCTCGCCGGTTTTGCCGACGCTCCGGGCACGGGCATCACCGTCTTTTATCCCGAGGGCAAGGTCAGCCGCGTTCAGAACCTGCAGATGTCCACGCAGGAGGGCGACAACGTCGCCGTCTGCGGCATCCGCGGTAACTTTGACGACGCCCAGAGCGCCGTCAAGCGCATCTTTGCCGATAAGGAGCTTGCCGAGCGCCTGGAGGCCGCTGGCACGGTGCTTTCGAGCGCCAACTCCATCAATGTCGGCCGCCTGGTGCCGCAGGTCGTCTACTACTTTGCCGCCTATGCGCAGCTGCTGCGCGCCGGCGCCATCGAGGCTGGCGACGCCGTAGAGTTCTGCGTACCGACCGGCAACTTTGGCGATATCCTGGCAGGCTACTACGCCAAGCGCATGGGTCTGCCCGTCGCCAAGCTCGTCGTGGCAAGCGACAAGAACAACGTGCTTGCCGACTTCCTGACCACCGGCGTCTACGACCGTAACCGTCCATTCTTCACGACCATTTCGCCGTCGATGGACATCCTTATTAGCTCCAACCTGGAGCGCATGCTCTACTTCCTGTCCGATGGCGACTGCGAGCTCGTTGCCGGCCTTATGGAGCAGCTTGCCCAGACGGGTCGCTACGAGGTGCCCGCCGAGCTGCTGACCAAGATCCAGAGTGTGTTTGGCTGCGGCTGGGCCAGCGAGGACGAGGTCCGCGCCGCCATCAAGAGCTGCTGGAACGCCAACGACTACGTGATTGACCCGCACACCGCTTGCGGCTATCACGTCTTTGAGCAGGTCGCCCCCGCCGAGGGCGCCAAGGCCCGCGTACTGCTTTCTACCGCCAGCCCCTACAAGTTCCCGCGCGCCTGCTGCGACGCCCTGGGCCTCGACGTTCCCGAGGATGATTTTGAGGCTATGCGTGTACTCGAGCAGACCACCAACACGGTCGCCCCGACCCAGCTCGCCGAGCTCGAGTCCAAACCCGTCCGCTTCGAAGACGTCTGCGACGTCGATGAGATGGCAAGCTACGTCGAGTCTGCAGCAAAACGAATGAGCACCAACTAGATCCCTTATTAAGCGCCGGCGAAAGCCGGCGCACCTTCTTTCATCAGATAACCCCCGGGATGATGACGAACGCGCACAGCGTGCCTGGCTGTTTAGTTCGTCGCGAGTTCCGCACGCAAAGGAAAGCACTTAATGTGCTTTCCGTCTTGCGCAGGACTGTCCGAGCAGCGAACTAAACAGCCAGGCACGCCAGGAGGACCCACATGATCAAGATCACCGTCCCAGCAACGAGCGCCAACTTGGGCATTGGCTACGACACCCTCGGCATGGCCGTCAGCCTCTACTCTCACTTCACCTTCGAGCGCGCCGACAAGCTCACCATCACGGGTTGCCCCGAGGAGTTCCAGAACGAGAATAACCTGGTCTATGTGAGCTTTGTCGATGCTCTGGCCGCCTGGGGCGAGCCGGCCTTCCCCGTCGCTATCGACATTCAGACCGACGTGCCCGTCGCCCGCGGCCTGGGTTCCAGCTCCACCTGCGTCGTCGCCGGCATCATGGCTGCCGCCGCGCTGACAGGCCACACCGTCGACCGCGCCGAGCTCGTCCGCATCGCCACCGAGGTCGAAGGCCATCCCGATAACGTCGCCCCCGCCATCCTGGGCGGCGCCGTCTGCTCCTTTACGCCGACCGATTCGCTCCCCCAGTGCCTGCGCTACGAGGTAAGCGACAAGCTTCGTTTTATTACCGTTATTCCGCCCTACGAGGTACACACGAGCGAGGCGCGCAAGGTTGTGCCGCAGGAGATTCCGCTCTCCACCGCCGTATGGCAAATGGGCCGCATCGCCGGCATGACGCGCGGCCTGGAGACCGGCGACCTGGATCTGATTGCCGCCGCCAACGACGACCGCATCCAGGAGCCCTATCGCCGCCGCCTCATCCCCGACTACAACGCCGTGCGCGACACCTGCCTTAACGGCGGCGCCAAGACCATCTGGATCAGTGGCTCTGGCTCGACCCTCATGGCCGTGACTGACGACACCATCGTGGCGAAGTTCCTGCAGGTCAAGCTACGTGAGCAGTTCCCCAAGTGCGACACGCACATTCTGACGTGCGACACCGAGGGCGCTCAAATCGAGTACCTGTAGACATCCTCCTCATATACCTGTCCGGGACGGTCGGGATGTTCCCTCAAAATCGTCCTCGCGCATGAAGGCTCCTTGTCCTGCTCCTACGGAGCGACGGACAAGGGGCCTTCGCGCTGCGGAATGATTTTGAGGGAACATCCCGACCGTCCCTGCGCCTACCTTGCTGAGGATGTCTACAGGGACCCACGCTTTGAAGGGGCGCCGGGCTGATAGTTTGGCTTTTTATTGGTAGGGGCTCTTGCTAGACTGAAGCACTTATTAGAGGCACGCCTCGGCAATGCGGCGCTTGAGCTCGTCGATGCCCACACCGGTTTGGGAGCTTGTGATGATCACGTTCTCGGCAGGAACGTTGAGCTGCTTTTTGATGGCTGCTGCCTGGCGGGCCTGCTGGGTGCGGCTGAGCTTGTCGGCTTTGGTGAGGCAGACGATAAAGTTGAACTCGTTGCCCTGCAGGTAGTCGATCATGTCATGATCGAGCTTGCTGGGGTCGTGACGAATGTCAACCAGCGATACGACCAGGTTAAAGCTGCGCTCGGAGTCAAAGAAGTCGCCAATAAGCTCGGCCCAGCGGTCGCGCTCGGCCTTGGAGCGACGGGCGAAACCGTAACCCGGCAGGTCCACGAAATGCACGTCGTCGGCCTCAAAGAAGTTGATGTTGCTCGTCTTGCCCGGCGTGCTGGAAACCTTGACCAGGTTCTTGCGGCCAAAGAGCTTGTTCATAATCGACGACTTGCCCACATTGGAGCGGCCCACAAAGCTCACCTCGGGACAGGTGGACTCGGGAATCTGCGAAACCTTGCCGTAGCTGGCGACGAACTTGGCAAGTTGGTAGTTAATGGAATCGGCCATGGACACTCCTTGGTCGTAGGTTCTTACAAAAGAGCGCGCTATTGCCCAGCGGCAATGCGGCGGACGATATCGAGCGTGATGTCACTTGCGACACGCGCATACTCGAACAGATCGAACTCTCGATCGCAAATTGCATCGTACGCCTCGTCACAATTATCGCTGATAGCGCGCAACACCAGGCAATCGACACCATTTTTGGTTGCGACATGGGCAATTGCCGCGCCCTCCATGCCGACACAATCGGCATGCGTCGCCTCGATAGCGTCGTTGCGCATGGCGGCGCCCGTCACAAAGCGGTTACCCGTGGCAATCGTGCCGACCAGGAACTGCTTGGTGCCCTCGTTCGAAGCGACTGCATTTGTTGAAGCATCAACGAACCCACGCTCAGCAAGCACATCGGCAGCAATATCGACCAGCGCAGGCGTCGAGCCAAACTCCTCGAGCCCCGGTGCGGACTCGGCGATAAGCGCGGTATCGGTATCCAGATAGCGCAGGCGTTTGCCAATGACCACGTCGTCGATATGGAGCTTGGGGTTCAAACCGCCCGCGATACCCGAAAACACAACAGCCTGCGGAGCATACTTGCTAATGAGGTGCTGTGTTGCAGCGGCGGCGTTCACCGTGCCCATGCCCGCCGTTGTGGCGACAACTGTCAGACCGTCGAGCTCACCGCTCACAACGGTCAAGCCTGCCTCCCGCGCCTCGCAAACGTCGCTCAGCTCTTCCTTAATCTGCATGATCTCTTTTTCGAGCGCACCGATAATCGCGATGGTAGCCATACCATTCCCCAAACCTATACGAAATTCTCAACCACGGTATGGTACCAGCATTTTGTTTGACCTCGCCAAACGAACACGCTAAGCCAGTGCAGCTCGCGTATCAAACAGCGCCTTTGCAATCGCGGCCGAAACCTCGCTCGAGTGGTCGCTCCACGGCATCGATGTCATGAGGCTCATGACATAGGTACGGCCATCGATGTCGATAGCAGGCATTTCTTTCCAAAGATATTCAGTCGCGTTTAAGGTGTCTCTAAACAATAAACAGGCGTTTCTATGCAAAAACACCGATTCCGTTGCGCATCTTTGCCCAAAACGCAGTTGCGGTGAAATAGTTCCTGTTTGGGCGGCATAAGCCGAAAAACAAGAACTATTCCGCTGCAACTTGACGGGGCTCCTTAGCAATCATCTAGGTGCTCAGGGGCACTCATTTAAGTCTGTCCCCAATGAGTGCCGCTAGCCGATGGCGTTTTTGAGCTCCGCACGGCGCTTTTTCATGCCCGTCATGACGGCGTTGCGCAGCTCGGGCATGCGCGCGGTATCCATCTGTGGAACGCCCTCGAGCTTATAGGGAATGCCCAGTTGCTCGTACTTGACGACGCCCATCGTGTGATACGGCAGCATCTCCAAACCCACCACGTTGTGCCATGGAGCGATCAGACGACCGAGCGCCTCGCACTCCTCAACCGTATCGGTAATGCCCGGCACCACCACGTGACGGATAACGACCTTAATCTTGCGACGCGCGAGCTCATCACCAAACGCCAGAATGCGTGCGGGATCGCAACCGGTCAGCTTTTTATGCTCGACGGGATCGGCATGCTTAATGTCGAGCAGCACCATGTCGGTCTCGTTGAGAACGGCATCGAACTTCTCAGGGCGGTTGGGGTCAAACGCATAGCCGCAGCTATCCAAGCAGGTATGCACGCGACCATCGGGGTTGTTGTGCATTGCACGGAACAGGTCGGCTAAAAACGCGGGCTGCAGGAGCGGCTCGCCGCCGGACACCGTAATACCACCGCTGCGGTAAAACTCATGGTTACTCTGAAACTCGTCCATAAGGTGCTCGACGGTCACCATGGTGCCGCCTTTAACCGACCAGGTATCGGGATTGTGACAATACGCGCAGCGCATGGGACAGCCCTGGACAAACACCACAAAGCGGATGCCGGGTCCGTCGACAGTACCCATCGTTTCAATCGAATGTACGCGGCCCAGGGCAAACGCAGAGTCCTCGGGACGAGCGTCCACACCCTCAAGCGTCATCTCAGCCATTCCCGCAACCTTGCCTCTCTTTGGTTTTAGCTACATTAATGCCAGACTCATTCTAGCCCATACGCATGATGGCGAAACGGCTTAGCGGTCAATTGGGTTGTCCCACTTGGCCCCACGCAGGAGCGGCGGGTGGGTTATCGCAACCCGCCCGCCGCCGTGGCAATAGAAATCGATAGACGCCTGGCCTTACGCCTTAAGCGTGAGCACCGCACCGAAGGCGGTCGGGCCGCAATGGCTCGAGATGACGCCGCCGACCTGAGTCCAGGTAACGTCCTTAAAGCCCAGGTCGTGCGCATAGACTTCCATATCGTCGCGCAGCTCTTCGGAAAGGCCTACCGAATACGCCAGGCCAATGTGCGAGTAGTCAATCTCGCCCTTGGCAACCATGTGGTCAATAAAGGCACGGGCGCACTTGAGCATAGAGCCGCGGAACTTCTTGGTTGCCACGAACTTGCCACCCGTCACCTCAATGCAGGGCTTAATCTTGAGCAGATGGGCGCC
>USHZ01000112.1 GCA_900554595.1 uncultured Collinsella sp.
TAAGGAGCTTATCTATGGGTCCGTTCCAGATTCTTCTGTTTGTCGTTTGGGCTGTCTCTGCCGTGGCGCTGACGATTCTCGTTCTGATGCATTCCGGTAAGGGCACCGGCGTTTCGGATATGATCGCTAGCTCGCTGTATAACTCCAGTTCTGCCACGGGAGTCATGGAGCAGAACCTCGATCGCCTGACGGTAATTATGGCCGTCGTTTTTGCCGTGTGCGTCGTCCTGTGCATGTTCTTCTTCCCGCAGGGCATCGTTGGCTTCTAAGCACGAACCGCATAAATACTTGCAAAGGGTTCCGCATGTGCGGGACCCTTTTTGTTTACATATTTGTAACAGAGTCAAAATATCCCCACATACTTCGCCCAACTAAAGAAATTCTCGACCGTTAACCGGAATTAGCCCCAAATCGTGCATAAAATGCGCTACTGTATTGCAAAACGTTGGCCTGTTGTGCATAACCAGCCATAGCAACGGGCGGCGTTTTGATGGTTCGGATCGGATTGTCTCGACATATGTCCGACTGAACATTTCTTTGTCCTATCTCATAAGGAGGATGGCATGGCTGATTCTATGTTCCACCAGCCCGTTATGGGTCGTCGCGCCTTTGTTGGCGGCACCCTCGCTGCGAGCTCCATGGCTTTTCTTGCCGCATGCGGCAAGAAGGGCGGCGACACTTCCGGTTCTGAGTCCGGTTCGACGCTGAACTTCTACATCAACAACCCGGTCTGCATTGACCCCTACAATGTCCAGGAGGACCAGGGCACTCAGGTCGAGTACCAGCTCTTTGACGCTCTGACCTCTTATGACGCCGAGAAGGGCGAGATCGTTCCGCTGGCTTGCGAGTCCTTCGAGGCCAACGACGACGCCACCGAGTTCACCTTCAAGATCAAGAAGGCCAAGTTCCACAACGGTGACGACGTTACCTCCAAGTCCTTCAAGCTCGGTTGGGAGCGTCTGGTCAACACCAAGTCGGCCATCGCTACCGAGTACGGCCCTTCCGAGGTCTCCTATCACCTTTCCATGGTCGAGGGCTATGACGACCTGCTTGCCGGTAACGCCACCGAGCTCAGCGGTGTTACCTGCCCCGACGATGAGACCCTCGTCGTTAAGCTGTCTTCCGCTTACGCCGACTTCCCCTTCGTCGCCTCTCACCCGGCTCTGGCCCCGGTTCCCGAGTGCGCCGAGTCCGATGCCAAGAGCTTCTATCTTGCACCGGTCGGTAACGGCCCGTTCATGATGGACGGCAAGTGGGAGGATGGTCAGGAGATCAACCTCAAGAAGTTCGACGATTACTATGGCGACAAGGCCAAGATCGATGGCATCCACTTCCAGGTCATCAAGGACGTGGAGACCGCCTACAAGGAGTTCCAGGCCGGTAACCTCGATATCTGCGACGTTCCCGTTGCTCAGATCGACGCTGCCAAGAAGGATCGCGGCGTGTCCAAGGACGGCTACACCATGGGCGACGGCGAGCGCATGCTGCTCGGCGCCGAGCCTTCCACCTACTACCTGACCTGCAACACCACGGCCGAGCCGTTCAACAACGCCGACCTGCGCAGGGGTATCTCCCTGGCCATTAACCGTGAGGCCATCTGCAAGACCATCTTCAAGGGTACCCGTACCCCCGCCGACGGCATTGTTCCTCCGGGCATCGATGGCTACAAGGAGGGCGCATGGGAGTTCTGCGCCTACGACGTCGACAAGGCCAACGAGTACCTCGACAAGGTTGCTCCCGCTGGCGCTAACGGCGATCGTGGCATTAACGTGACCCTTTCCTACAACCAGGACGGTGGCCATAAGGAGATTATGGAGTCCATCATCGGCGACCTCGCCAAGGTCGGCGTTACCGCCGTCTCCGATACTCCTGAGTGGTCTGCGCTGCTCGAGCAGTACCAGAACTTCAACTATCAGTTCGGTCGTCTGGGCTGGATTGCCGACTACCCGATCATGGACAACTTCCTGTATCCGCTGTTCCACTCTGACTCCCTCGGTGGCGACAACCGCTCTGGTTACAACAACCCCGAGTTCGACGCCAAGGTCGACGAGGCCCGTACCACGGTTGACGACGAAGAGCGCGTCGCTAAGATGCAGGAGGCCGACGCAATGGTCGCTGCCGACTGCCCGGTCATCCCGGTGATGTTCTACACGCACACCATCGCTGGCTCCGATCGCATCAAGCACCTCTATGTCGATCCGCAGAAGCACGCCGAGCTGGGTACCGCCGAGCTCGCCTAAGAGTTTGCAGCTTCCGTGAGGGTCAAGTATTTACGTAGACCTCATGGGAAACATACAGTTCTCCCTAACCTGGGGTAAACTGGCTGATGGTAATTTTGGGATGCCGGTCTGGCGATCGGCATCCCATTTAGGTTAATCCCTAGATAGGGGAGTGGTATGGGTAAGTACATCGTTAAACGTGTGCTTCAGTTCATCCCGGTATTTTTGGGCGTTACGCTGATTCTGTTCGCCCTCCAGAACATCGTGCCGGGAGATCCGATCAAGCTGATCGGTGGAGACAAGGCTCTGTCCCCCGAGGTGGAGCTTCAACTTCGCGTGCGCTATCACCTGGTCCAGGCGGACGAGGACGGCAACGCGATCCTTGACGAGAACGGCGATCCCGTTCCAACGTCGCTTGTGGACCAATACTTGAATTACATGAATGGTCTGCTTCATGGCGATCTGGGCAATTCGTACCAGCGCAAGCTGCCGGTTGCGGAAATCTTTGCTCAGAAGTATCCGTATACGGTTAAACTCGCCGCGTGCGCCATCGTGCTCGAGGCAATCATGGGTATCGGTGCGGGTATCATTTCGGCAGTAAAGCGTTACTCCTTCTGGGATATTTTGGTAACGCTCACCACGTCGATTCTCGTTGCCGTCCCTGCCTTCTGGCTCGGTATGCTGCTGCAGCTGTTCTTTGGCGTCATCCTTAAGGATGCCACCGGCGGCGCTTTCTCCATGCCGATTTCGGGTGCCGGCGGTGCCAGCTCTCAGTATCAGGATTGGATGCACTATGTGCTTCCGACCATTACGCTGGCTTCGGTTTCGACCGCCTATGCTGCCCGCATCATGCGCTCGCAGCTGCTCGACGTCATGAACCAGGATTACATCCGCACGGCAAAGGCTAAGGGTCTCTCCAATCGCGCGATCATCGTCAAGCATGCGCTTAAGAATGCACTCATCCCCGTCGTTACCTATATTGGTGTCGACTTCGGTGGCATGCTTTCGGGCGCCATCCTGACCGAGACGGTCTTTAACTGGCCCGGTATCGGCTCTGAGGTCTACCGCGCCATCAGCATGCGTGACTGGCCCATCGTTATGGGCGGCGTTACGCTCATCGTCGTCGTCGTCATGGTGATCAACCTGCTCGTCGACATTAGCTATGCATTCCTCGACCCGCGCATCCGCCTTGGCGGTCCGTCGGATAAGGCCTAAGGGAGGTACGTCTCATGCAGGAAACTGATTCTCAGTCTCAGGGGCAGGCTACCGCCACTAAGGCCGCATCTGCTCCCGCCAAGTCCCGCACGCTGTGGGGCGACGCTTTTAAGCGTCTTCGTAAGAACAAGCTCGCCGTTATCGGTGTTTGCTGGATCATCATCGTCGTTGTGGTTGCCCTGACCGCCGACCTGTGGGCTAAGCCCTGGCTCGGGTCGCCGACGGCTTCCGACTCGACTACCATGGCCGAGACTTCGTTGCTGGCTCCGTGTGCCGAGCATCCGTTTGGCACCGACGCCCTTGGTCGCGACATTCTCGTCCGCGTTATCTACGGTGCACGCGTTTCGCTGTCCGTCGGCATTATGGCCACCGCCATCTCCACGGTGATCGGTCTGGTCATGGGTGCTCTGGCCGGTTTCTACGGCGGAATCTGGGATACGATCATCATGCGCTTTGCGGATATCTTCCTAGCGTTCCCGTACGTGCTGTTCGTCGTCGCCATGATCGCCGTTATCGGCCGTGGTCTTCAGAATGTCTTTATCGCCATCGGTATTCTCGGCTGGCCTTCTATTGCGCGCGTCTTCCGATCCGCGATCCTGACGGTCAAGGAAAACGACTATGTTGACGCTGCGCGCGCGATGGGTGCATCCGATGCTCGTATCGTCGTGCGTCACATTTTCCCGAACTCCGTCGCCTCTATCGTGGTCTACGCAACCATGAACATTGGTGGCGCCATTCTGACCGAGTCCGCTCTGTCCTTCCTCGGCATGGGCGTTATTCCGCCTACGCCTTCGTGGGGCTCCATGATTCAGGACGGTCAGCAGTATCTTCTGACTGCTCCCTGGATGATGATCATGCCCGGTCTGGCAATTCTCTCGACGGTGCTTGCCTTCACCCTGCTGGGTGACGGTCTGCGCGACGCCCTCGACGTCAAGATGAAGGACGCATAAGGATGAAGAAGAACAAGAACTATGTGGACCTGAAGGACCAGCCGGTTCCCGAGGGCCAGCATCTGCTCGAGGTCGATGACCTTAAGATGTATTTCCACACCGAGGATGGCGTCGTTCGCGCTGTCGACGGTGTCTCCTACACGCTCGATCGCGGCGAGACCCTGGGAGTCGTCGGTGAATCCGGCTCCGGTAAGTCCGTGACCGCCATGACCATCATGGGCCTTATCTCGATGCCTCCGGGAAAGATCGAGGGCGGTGACGTTCGCTATCGCGGTCGCTCCATCCTCGAGATGACCGAGGAAGAGATGCAGCACATTCGCGGCAACGATATCGCGATGATCTTCCAGGATCCTATGACCTCCTTGAACCCGGTTTATAAGATCGGCAAGCAGGTGGGCGAGGGCCTTCGTCTGCACCGTGGCTACTCCAAGCAGGAGGCGCTCAAGCGTGCCACCGAGCTTTTGGACCTCGTTGGTATTCCCGAGCCCGAGAAGCGCGTCAATGAGTATCCGCACCAGTTCTCTGGCGGTATGCGTCAGCGCGTCATGATTGCCATGGCTCTTGCCTGCGATCCCGATATTCTGATTGCCGACGAGCCCACGACGGCTCTGGACGTTACCATTCAGGCTCAGATTATCGAGCTCATGCAGGAAATGCAGGAGAAGAACGGCAATGCCATCATCATGATTACCCATGACCTGGGCGTCGTCGCCGACATGGCCGACAAGATCATGGTTATGTACGCCGGCCGTCCCGTCGAGTTCGGTACTGCTGAGGAAATCTTCTACGAGAGCCGCCACCCCTACACCTGGGGCCTTATCCGCTCCATCCCGGAGCAGGCCATCGAAGAGAAGAAGCCGCTTACGCCGATTCACGGCAACCCGCCTTCGCTCATGAACCTGCCCGAGGGCTGCGTGTTCTCGCCTCGTTGTCCCTATGCGACCGATAAGTGCCGCAAGCAGCGCCCCGAGCGCGTTGTCACCGAGTCTGGTCATTACTCTGCGTGCCACTACTCCGGTGACCCCGAGTTTCTCAAGAACGCTCCTGAGACGTCCCGTACGCGCAAGGATTCCAAGAAGGGAGGCGAGGCGTAATGGCAGATACCAACGAGCGTACTCCGTTGCTGAAGGTCGAACACCTCTCTAAGGAGTTCCCCGCAGAGTCCGGCATGTTCGCCAAGCGTTTTTCCAAGCGTGTCGTCTCTGCTGTAAATGACATCTCTTTTGAGATTTATCCTGGCGAGACCTTTGGTCTGGTTGGTGAGTCTGGTTGCGGTAAGTCCACGACGGGTCGCACCATCATGCGCTTGACCAAGCCGACCGCCGGTAAGGTGTTCTTCCAGGGCAAAGATGTTGCCGAGATGAGCAAGCATGAGATCAAGGACATGCGTCGCGAGATGCAGTTTATCTTCCAGGATCCTTATGCTTCGCTGAACCCTCGTATGACCATTGGCGAGATCGTCTCCGAGCCCATGACCATTCACGGCGTGGGCACCAAGGAGGAGCGTATTGAGCGCGTCCGCGAGCTGCTGGACGTCGTCGGTCTGAACCCCGAGCACATCAACCGCTATCCGCACGAGTTCTCCGGCGGTCAGCGTCAGCGTGTCGGCATTGCCCGCGCGTTCGCTCTGAAGCCCAAGCTGATCATCTGCGACGAGCCTGTCTCTGCACTTGACGTTTCCATTCAGGCCCAGGTTTTGAACCTGCTCAAGGAGCTTCAGGATAAGTTCGGTACTGCTTATCTCTTCATTGCTCACGACCTCTCCGTCGTGCAGCACATTTCTGATCGCGTTGCCGTTATGTATCTGGGCAAGATGGTCGAGGTTTCGGACTGGAAGACGCTCTACAGCGAGCCTCACCATCCGTACACGCAGTCGCTGCTGTCTGCCGTGCCGGTGCCCGATCCTGATATCCAGAAGACCCGCAAGCGCATCATCCTCGCTGGCGATCCGCCGTCGCCGCTGGACCCGCCGACCGGCTGCCGTTTCCACACGCGCTGCCCGATCGCGCAGGGTATCTGCTCTGAGAAGCTTCCCGAGTTTAAGGAAGTCGCACCGGGTCACTGCTGCGCCTGTCACTTCGCGGAGCCGTTCCCGATCAAGGAATCGCACATCGACCTGTAGTCGGTGAACTGTCCGGGCCCGCCCCGGCGTTGCTTTTCAGAACGTCCTCGGACATGCAAGAAACCCCCGCTGCGCACTTCGTGCGGCGGGGGTTCTTTCGTCCTGCGGAGTGCGCT
>USHZ01000113.1 GCA_900554595.1 uncultured Collinsella sp.
TGGGCAGCTCCACGGTAGGCAGCGAGCCGCCACCGGGGGTCGACGATTCCTCGACGATCTCCACCTGAACAGCGCACGGGCAACCGGCCTTATCGAGCCCGGCGACCATACGATCGCGCAGCTTGCGGGCACGTCGTTCCAAATGGGCCTGCGGCAGCGTGAGCATGTTGAGCACCGGCACCTCGCGATGGGCCACATCCGCCCCGTCCATGTAGATGCGCAGTGTGGCCTCGAGCGCCGTGAGCGCCAACTTGCCGGGGCGCAGGGCGCGCATAAGAGGATGCGACCCACAGGCCTGGACCAGATCGCGACGGCCCATGATAATGCCCGCCTGTGCGGCACCGAGCAATTTATCGCCCGAGCACGACACCAGATCGAGCCCTGCCGAAACCGAAGCCGGCGTGGTTTCTTCGCCGCCGCGCACCAAGATGTCGTCAGGCAACAGTGCCCCCGAGCCCTGGTCTTCATAGAACAGCAGGCCGTGCTTATGGGCCAGCGCGGCGAGCTCCCTTGAGCTCACTTCCTCGTGAAAACCCTCGATGCGATAGTTGGAGGGATGGACCTTCAGGATCATGGCCGTTTCGGGCGTGATGGCGCGCTCGTAGTCGCCCAGATGCGTGCGGTTGGTGGCGCCGACCTCGACGAGTTTGGCGCCCGAGGCCGCCATGACATCGGGGATGCGGAAGCTGCCGCCGATCTCGACAAGCTCGCCGCGGCTGACGATGACCTCCTTGCCCGCGGCATGGGTCGCCAGCACCAGCAGCACAGCGGCGGCGTTGTTGTTAACGACCAGCGCGTCCTCGGCACCGGCAAGCGAGCGGATCAGTTGCGCGGCGTGCTCCTTGCGCGACCCGCGCGAACAGGTGTCGACACTGTACTCGAGCGTGCTGTACCCGCGCGCGACCTCGGCCACGGCCTTTGCCGCCGACTCCGCAAGCGGGGCACGGCCCAGATTGGTATGGATGACCACACCCGTGGCGTTGACGGCGGGGCGCAGGCTCGGCAGTGCGGAGCGATGCGCACGCCACTCGATGGCCGAGGCCAGGTCGCGCTTAGAGCGCGGGGCGGCACCGGCGCGAATGGCGGCGCGCTCCTCGTCGAGCTCGGCCGTCACGGCAGCATGGACCACCGCGTCGCAGGTCTCCCCCGCCGCCTTCACCACCGGCCACTCGGCAAGCAGCTCGTTGACGGAAGGAATGGCGCGCAGGCGGGCGCGCACCTCATCGGACATGTTCTGGCTATCGCTCATGTGCGGCCTTTCAAAAGAAACGTAGATCAGTCGAATACATCAGCTGAGTCAATTACCCGTCATTATCCTCGCGCGCCGCGATTTTTTCCACGCGAACGGCGTTTTCCTGGGTGAGCGCGGCACCCGTCAACGGGTCCCAGCGCAGCGGCGTATGGTCGAGTGGGCCCACACCCAAGGCTTGAGCGCCACCGGCATCGGCGCCAAACGAACGCCCACCGGGGGCGGCCGACGTAAAGATGCACGCCGGATGCAGATAGGGCGTCGTCTCCACGCGCACGCGGTCGCGGCCCATATCGCTCACAAGCTCGACGACCTCGCCATTGGCGATACCCATGCGTGCGGCAGCATCGGCATTCATCTGCACGGCATCCAGGTCCGAGCCCGCCTCGGCGGCGCCGGCCGCCGCGAGCCTGCGCGAGGTATGCGACTCAAAGGGACGGTTGCCGCTAATGAGGCGAAACATCCCCGGGCCCGGCTCCACCATGGGAGCGATCCAGTTGGGTACACGACCCAGGCCGGCCCGCTCCCAGACGTCACTTGCCAGCGCAATCTTGCCGCCAACAAGCGGAACCACGGGCTCACCCGTGCGCGGCGGCAGCGGCACGCCCGTATCGGCCCAACCGCGCTCCTTAAGCGCAGCGAGGTCAATTCCAAACGGCGCCACCTGGGCCGCCGCAAGGTCGTCCGGCGAAAAGTCGAAGTACTCACCAACGCCGCAGGCCGCAGCCAACCCGGCAAAGATCTCCCGCCCCGGTCTCGTGTCGTCATGCTGCACGGGCAACACGGAATTGCGGTAGAACACGCGCGCGTCGTTGCGGCCCACGACCGCTCCCACGCCGCGGTCGGCCTCCAGATACGTCACATCGGGCAGCACGAAGTCGGAAGCACGCGCCGTCTCGGACCAGCGAATATCAATTGTCACGAGCAGGTCGAGCTGTTCCAGAATCGATAGCCACGCCCCGGCATTGCCATAGCCCGCACCGGGGTTACTGGCATAGACGATGAGCCCACGCAAATCGCCGGCAAGAATCGACTGACCGATGGTCGTGCACAGAC
Organism: uncultured Collinsella sp.; assembly: GCA_900554595.1. Taxonomy (GTDB): domain Bacteria; phylum Actinomycetota; class Coriobacteriia; order Coriobacteriales; family Coriobacteriaceae; genus Collinsella. The sequence goes on from USHZ01000113.1 coordinate 2,306, forward strand.
CGCGCACCGGATCGACCAGTGGATAGCGCTCGGACCCAAGCTTGGGCCCACGAGGCACCGGCGGCGTCGCAAAGCGCGCGGGATCGAGGTCGCCCAACACAAGCGGCGTGGGCGGGTTGAGTGCACCGCCTGAGCGTCCGATGCAGCCCAACAGAACATCCACCAAGCAGATAGCGCGCGCGGTCTGGGTACTGTTGGCATACGCGATGCCGATGCCGCCATGAAAGCCGGCGTCCACCACGACAGCAGGCGCCGCGGCAGCTAGATCGCGCGCCGAGGCGACAATCTCTGCGGCCGGCACGTCGCACATCGACTCGGCCCACTCAGGCGTCCAAACAGCAGCCGCCTGCGCCAGCTCATCAAAACCCGTGGTATGGCGGGCAACAAACTCGTGATCGTACAGGTCCTCGGCAATCAAGACATGGGCAATGCCCAACAGCAAGGCCAGGTCGCAGCCCGGGCGCACGCGCAACCAGCGGTCGGCAAGCGCCGCAGAGCCACTGCGCCGCGGGTCCACGACGATGATTTTCGCCCCACGTCGACGTGCGTCATTCAAGGCATCAACGGCCCCCATCGTCGACGAATCGACAATGGAACGCCCCAGGTACATGATGCAGTCGGTATGCGCCAGGTCGGAGGCGGGGCTGTAGCCCAGGCTGTGCTCCCAACCGGTCAGTCGGCTTACCTCGCAGGCGCCATCGGCACCGTACACGTTGGGCGAGCCCAGCGCATACATAAAGCGATACGCCCAGTAGCGGTCGAACGAGGGCACGCCGAGCGTCATGCCCAGCGCGCGCGGACCATGTCCGTCAACAATCCCCCCAAGGCGCGCAGCGATCTGCGCGAACGCCTCGTCCCACGAAATCGCATCGAACCCCGAGCCATCAGCTCGTCGACGCATGGGATGCAAAATCCGGTCGCGCTCGTCAAACGGCATGTCCAGGCGATGGCGCCCGCGGGCGCACAGGGCACGCGCCGCGCACGGATGCCCCGGCACCGGCAACTCGGCCACCACGCGACCGTCCTCAACGCGTGCCGCAAAGGCGCAATCGGCATAGCATCCCCCGCATGTGGTCACCACGGCGCGACCGTCACGCTTCACAGCAGATGCCATCTCGATTACCCCTTTCATCAGCCAAACACAACAGGCCAAAAGCCCGGCAACGAACCCCAGACCCAAAAAGCCTCCCGCACGGCGACGCCCCGCGGGAGGCCCAACGTCAAACAGACGGTACCTTACGCCTCGGACTTCTTGGCGTAGATAAACCAGTAGCCGAGCGCGACCAGAACCGCGCCGCCCACGATGTTGCCCAGCGTGGCGGCGGACAGGTTAAACGCAATGCCCGCGGCGTTGAGCGCATCGGCGCCGGCGACGTCGGCACCATAGCCGCACGCGTGCATCACGGCGCCCATGGGCAAAAAGTACATGTTGGCAACGCAGTGCTCAAAACCGCAGGCCACAAAGGCGGCGATGGGCAGCAAAATGCCCACAACCTTATCGACCACGGTCTTGCCGGCGGTACCGATCCACACGGCCAGGCACACAAAGATGTTGCACAGGATGCCGCGGAAGAAGATCGTCACCCAGTCGACCGTCACCTTGCCGGCGGCGACGCTCACCATGGAATTGGCGACCGCCTCGCCGTTGAGCTTGTAAATGCCGGCCATGTACACCAAAAAGACGATGAACAGGGCACCGACAAAGTTACCGACCCATACGACGACCCAAGCCTTGAGCATCTGGACCAGGGTGATCTTTTTGCTCTTGAGCGCGCAGACCATAAGCGAATTACCGGTGAACAACTCAGCACCGCACACCAGCACGAGCACCAGGCCCAGGCAAAAGCACAGGCCGCCAACGACGCGCTGGGCGCCCCAGCCCAGCGTGCTATCGCTCAAGAACACAGTAAAGAACAGGCCGCCGAAGGCAATGAACGCGCCGGCGAACATTGCCAACAGAAAGGCCTTTGCGACCGGCAGGTTGGCCTTGGTCACGCCGGCGGCCTCGGTCTTGGCCTCGATCGCGGCGGGCGCCAGGCAATCGGGAGCGGGGTACTCCACCTTGGAATCTGCCATGTCAATCACTTCTTTCCTAATCAGCAGGGACAAGCGCCGCTATAGCTCCTGCCCCAAGCGGACAAAGTGGGAAAAGTCGTTGGCGGCCACGGCGTCATACACGGCGTCGACGGCCTCAAAGACCTCCGGGGACATGGGGTTATAGAACTCCGTGTCGCCCGGCTGAATCCCTATGAAGACGATATCTTCGCACGATTGCTCAATCTCTTCGATCAGAATCGACAAAGGAAGCGAATGCGTGGTGAACATCGACTTGCGGGCCACATCGCGTTTGTCGAGCAAGCGGATGGCGCCGACGGGCAGCGCCATGTCGGCGGCATCGACCAAAACCAGACGTGGCGGACGCTCACGCTTGACCTCGATGATGTCATCCTCGGGCGTCTGCCCGCCGTCGATGGTGTACCAACCGGCGATGGGTGCGTCCTCCATCTTTTTGGAGAGCACGGGGCCGGCGGCATCGTCGGCACGCAGCACGCTTCCCGCCGTGAGCACGATACCCGCAAACAGGGCGCCGTTCACACGTCCATCCACAACGCGACCCATTACTGTAACCTTCCCGTCAGATACACGCCCGACACATCGCGCACGCGCTCAACCAGATCGCGAAACTTCATCAGAAACGCGACCTGCTGGGCATGCAGGCCAAAGTCGTCGTCGAACACCGAGATGCCGGCCTTGGCCGACCCGCGAAAACCGCGCTCGCCGAGCAGCGCATCGCAGGCTTCGAGCAGCGACGGCACGGCCGCCTTGTCGAGCTGACACTCGCCAAAGGAGCGGATGGCCTCAAACTTGGTTTTGGCCTCCCCCTCCGGCAGCGCGTCGATAAGCGTATAGAACACATCCACCGGAACCGACAGGCGCGGCTCAAAGCAGTCGAGCACGCCGGTGTGGTGGCCCACGGCGAGCGTGTAGTACAGCACGTCGCAGGCCTCCTGGGGAACGTCTTCCTCGGTCTCCACAAACTTACGCGTGAGCTCGTAGAAGACCACCTGGTCGGGAGCATGGCCCAGGCAGGGGTCGGCGACGCCCTCGGCGGCCTCGACGCTTGCGCGCGAGGCATCGCCAAAAGAGCCGCCGAGCATGCCGGGGCCCGCAAAGTAACCAGAGCGGTCCGTGAGCTCCATCTAGCGACCTCCGGCCAGCACCAGATCCTGCAGCGCCGAGTAGACCTCAACGCGGCGCGGATCGTCCTGCTTGTCGATGAGCAGCGCCATGGCACCGCGGATATCGCCCTTGGGCGCGCCCTCGAGCGTATCCATAAACTCATTGGCCAGGTCGCGGCCGTAACGGTAGCCGCTCATGGCGCGAGCCTCGCGCTCGATGGCAACGCGCAGCTTGTACGGCACACCGGGGTGCAGGATATCGGCCTGCTCGCCGGCGGCCTCCACCGTGGTCTCGGCATGGAGCTTTTGGTCTAGCAGACCGAGTGCCATGGCAAAGCCGTAGATGGTCTGCGCGGGGCTGGGCGGGCAGCCGGGGATGTAGACATCAACCGGCAGAATCTTGTCCGTACCGCCCCAGACGCAATAGTTGTCGTAGAAGATGCCACCGGTGCAACCGCACGCGCCATAGGACACCACGATCTTGGGATCGGGTGCGGCCTCAAAGGCGCGCAGGGCCGGCATGCGCATGGCACGCGTCACGGCGCCGGTGTACAGCAGCACATCGGCGTGACGGGGCGAGGGCACGACCTTGATGCCAAAGCGCTCGACGTCGAAGACGGGCGTGATGGAACCGAAGATCTCGATCTCGCAGCCGTTGCAGCCGCCGCAGTCAACACGGTAGACGTACACCGAGCGCTTGATCTTCTTAAGAAGGGTCGCCTTGGCCTTCTCGATGCTCTCGTCGAGCTCGATCTTGGTCGGGCGGTACTGGAGCCGCTCGGGCAAAAGCGTGGGTTCGGCCATGGTTACTCCTCCTTCGTTTCAAAATCCATGATGATGCCCTCGACCGGCGCAGGACCAGCGGGGGTCTCGGGCGCATCGGGGTTGAGCTCGCGGTCGATATACTCCGGGTTCACGCCGTGGCCGCCCAGATACTCCATGCCGGGGCCCTGGGGCTCACCGGACGCAAGCGTCTCATTGGCAGCCATGCCGTGCGCGTTGCCGGTCTTTACGGCCGAGGCGGCGCGCAGGGCGTCGAGCTCGCGCTTGCACTCCTGGCACATACCAACGG
>USHZ01000114.1 GCA_900554595.1 uncultured Collinsella sp.
TTCGTATCGACGGCGACGGAAATACCCCCTCGCTCTATGTCGGCGAGCTCGTCAACCACTCGCTTGCCGAAACCGTCGACGCCGCTACGGGCCTCGGAACGCAGCGTATGCTGATCAACGCTATCGATGCCTGCCGTCGCGACCGTTGCGAGACGGGGCTTATAGCGGTCCGCGTTCGCGGCACGGCAAAGCTCAACGAGCTCTATGGGGCCGAGGCTGTCGACAACATGCTCGCCGAATACGCAGGCCGCATGTTGTCGATCACCCGCGGCAGGAGTCGCGTCTTCCGCTCACGAAACGCCCAGTTCGTCGTGCTTAGCAACGAGTTGGGCCACGAGGCATTCGAGCAACTGACCCATCATCTTAAAGAAGCCGTTTTCGCTCCTGTTCAAATCGCGGGCGATACCATTACCCCCGTCTGCCTCGTCGTTCCGGCCTTTTACGAGCGCTTAATCAATCAAGCGACCGCCGTTTTAGGCGAGCTCGACCGTCGTCTTCGTGCGGCCGGCGGGCTTGTTCCCAACGACAGCCTCCCCATACCTGAGATTGAGCGCAAAAGCGCCGTCGCCGAACGCATCGATACGCTCACGGGCCTCTATCGACCCAGCGAGTTTATGCGGCGTGCCAACGCATTTCTGAGGACAGGGCACGACGGCGCTTGGTGTATCGCCACCGTCGACATGGGACACATGCGGCTGTTCAACGAATGGCACGGACAGGCCGAGGGCGACCGCATGCTCGCCGATGTGGGCACGGTCCTCAAGGACATCGAGAATGCCGACATGGGCGTCGCAGGGTACTGGGGCCAAGATGACTTTTGCGTACTCATCCCCTTTGAGCACGACACCGTCCATAAAATCTATAACCGCGTTCGCGAGGCCGTGGCCAAGCATGATAACGGCGTAGGTTTCTGGCCGTCCATGGGTGTCTACCCCATCGACTCCAACGAGGAAATCACCATCGATGCACAGGCCAAGGCCATGTTTACCAATCGGCGCGCGAAAAACGACTTTAAGGATCGCATTGCCGTCTTTCGCCCCGAGGAATACAAGCGCGAGGTTGCGTTTCACCGCACCCTCACCGAGTTCCAGTATGCGCTCTCAAACGACCGCATCACCTACTACCTGCAGCCACTGGTTGATATGGAAACCGGCGAGATCATTGGCGCCGAGGCGCTCACACGCTGGATCGACAAAGATGGATCGTTAATTCCGCCCGCGTCCTTTATCCCGGCGCTCGAGGAAAGCGGCTTTGTGGTGACGCTCGACAAGTACATTTGGCAGGGTGTCGCCTCGTGGCTGCGCAAGCGCATCGACCAGGGGCTTCGCGTAATTCCGATTTCCCTTAACGTGTCGCGTGTCGACATCCTCGCCTGCGATGTCGCCAAACACATGAGCGCACTGGCTGCTCAGTACAACCTGCCGCCCGAGCTCATGCGCATCGAAATCACCGAAACCGCCTATACCGGAGAATCCGAGGCGGTGGACAAGCTGACGGCAGACCTGCATAATCAGGGCTTTTCGACCTATATGGACGACTTTGGCACCGGCCAGTCCACGCTCGCAATGCTCAAGAACGTCAACGTCGATGTTATCAAGCTCGACCGCACCTTTTTGCCTGATGGGAAAACCGACAACCGGAGCTCCCAGATCGTGTCGTCTATGCTCGAGATGGCGCAATCGTTGCACCTGCCCGTTGTGGTCGAAGACATCGAGACAAATGAGCAGGCACAGCTGCTGCGCCAGATGGGCGCCCGCTACGCTCAGGGCTTCCTCTACCACTGCCCCATGCCGGCGAAGGATTTTGAGGCATTGTTCGATGGTGGCAATAACAACTGATACGCTCGCGCGCAAAACACCACCGTCTAGGGGAGCATTTGTCCCCATTGGCTAACTCATATCCCCAATTCAAACCGAATTGGGGATATGATACGGAGCATCCTGTCACCCAAGGAGGTTATCCATCATGAACGAGTCGTATCGCATGGGCGAGCAGTCAATCATTGCCCATCTTCAGCGGCTTGCGAACGGGGCCTCAACCGCCGAGCTCGACGTTGACGCGCTGCCCACGGAGTTGCGCGCCGTCGGCGAGCAACTGCAGAAAACGCTCGCCGTTTTGCAACAAGAACGCCAGTTGCTCGAACGTAGCGCCTATATCGATTCGCTCACCAATCTTGGCAACCGCGGTGGACTCGACCGCCATGTCAATCAGCTCTGGCGCAAAGGCGTCCCCTTCACCTGCGCCTATATTGACATCGATCACCTCAAGCACTGCAACGATAAGTTTGGCCACGCCGAGGGCAACCGCTATATTCTGGGCATCTGTCATGCGCTCACCGAGACCATGGAGCACGATGACCTGCTGTTCCGTATCGGTGGAGACGAATTTGTACTCGTGTCCCCCACGACAGGCGAAGCCGAGCTCGAGCAGCGCTTGGAGCGGACACGCACCGATCTTGTCGAGGCAACATCGGACGGCAAGGCGCCCATGATCGCCAGTTTTAGTTTTGGTTGCTCGCACGTCGACCCGCTTGCAGGCGATTCGCGTCGCCAGATGACAATGGATGCCGATCGCAAAATGTATCGCTACAAGCTCATGCACCGCGTGCAGCAACCGAAAGACAATGACGTGCCACAACACCCAATCGTCGATCAGCTTCCCTGCAACGACCGGGTGTTCCAAGCGATCTCTATGAGCTCCGAGACGCGCTATCCGTTTATCCTTAACCTCGATACGGGAGAATCGCAATGGTCGGTTAACGCCGTGCGCGATTTTGACCTGCCCTCCCAGCACCCTTTTAACTCGGTCGATATGTGGCTTGCTCGCGTCCACCCCGAGGACCGCGACAACGTACGCGCCGAGCTCGACATGGTGATAAACGGCACGTGGCACTTCCACTACATGCAGTACCGCGTTATGGATGCTACCGGAGCGTACGCGCTTTGCGACTGCACGGGCTACCGCTTGGACGGCACCGATACCGAGCCTAACATGTACGTGGGCATTATCATCAACCGAAGCCTGGCAGATACGACCGACTCGGTAACGGGCCTGGGCGATGTCCACGCCCTGGTCAGCGCCATTGGCGAAATGCGCCGCGTGGCGCGCGAGGCAGGCTTTATTGCCATTAAGGTTGACGATATCGCCGAGGTCAACGCCCGCTTTGGCTTTGATGCGGGCGACCGCGTGCTCGCCGAAAGCGCAGCCTGCCTCATGGATTGTTCGCGCAGCAAGGGCCGCCTGTTCCGTTCGACGGGACCGATGTTCGTGGCGCTTTTCGACGAATTTGATCCCGAAGAGACCAACGCGATTGCAGAGGAAATCGAGCGGTTCCTGGGTTCGCCTGTGCTCATCGGATCGCTTGAATACCAACCGCCCATTCGCGTGGCTACGCTTCATCTGGACGCCGTCGACCGACAGCCCGTTTCCATTCTGAATGAACTCAAAGCACTGCTTAAAGAGGCGCCGCAAGTACCGGGCACCAAGCTGGACTAGCACCACGGGGCGCGATGTGAAACACAAACCGTTTCGCATCGCGCCCCACGCCATCTTCCCTCTCGTGCGATAATCCTCCGCAGAAGTCACCAACAGCAGAGGGAGTTTGTGATGAAGGTTCTTTTGGTCAACGGCAGCCCCAAGGCAAACGGCAATACCGCCCGCGCACTCGCCGAGGTCGCCGAGCAACTCAACGCCGAGGACATCGATACCGAGGTGTTCCAGCTGGGCGCCAAGCCCATTCGCGACTGCATCGGCTGCGGCCAGTGTGGCAAGCTTGGCGGTCGCTGCACCTTTGACGACGACGTGGTGAACGAGCTGATCGCTGCCGCCGAGCAGGCAGATGGCTTTGTCTTTGGCTCACCTGTCTACTATGCGCACCCCAGCGGCCGCATCCTCTCGGCTCTCGACCGCGCCTTCTATGCCGGAAGCAAAGCTTTTGCACACAAGCCGGGCGCTGCCGTCGCCGTTGCCCGCCGCGGTGGCACGTCGACCACGTTCGATGTACTCAACAAGTACTTCACCATCAACCAGATGCCCGTGGTCGCCTCCACCTACTGGAACAACGTCTTTGGCGCTGTGCCGGGCGAGGCCGATGGAGATGCCGAGGGTCTGGCCACCATGCGAAATATCGGCAAAAACATGGCCTGGCTCCTGCGTTGCATCGAGGCAGGACAGGTCGCCGGCATCGAAGCCCCCGAAGCCGATCGCGCCAGGACCAACTTCATTCGTTAGAACGGCGGAACATTATATGAACGTGCAAATTTTTGGCACCAAGAAGTCCTTCGACACCAAGAAGGCCCAGCGCTATTTTAAGGAGCGCCGCATTAAGGTGCAGTTTATCGACCTTAAGGAAAAGGAGATGAGCAAGGGCGAGCTCACGAGCGTGATGCAGGCGGTCGGCGGCATCGACAAGCTGCTCAACCCCAAAGCCAAGGACGAGGAGACGCTCGCGCTCATCCAGCACCTCACCCCTAGCCAGCGCTTCGACAAGTTGCTCGAAAACCAGCAGGTTCTAGCCGAGCCCATCGTGCGCAACGGCAAAAAGGCCACCGTCGGTTATTGCCCCGATGTATGGGGAGCCTGGGAGTAGCCTGTGTTATTTGCCGGCGCATGGGTATAAGAGCAGGCGTTTGGCATAAGATTCAACTGTAAGCCATGTCTAACAAAGGAGGGCACATGCCCAACAAACCCGTGAAGATCATCATGCTTACCGGATACCTCGGTGCCGGCAAGACCACGCTGCTCAACCACATCCTCGCTAACGACGGCGGCATCCGCGCCGCCGTGATCGTCAACGATATCGGCGAGATCAATGTGGACGCCAGTCTCATCGCCGACGGCGGCCTTTCCGAGACCGATGACCTCATCCCGCTCACCAACGGCTGCATCTGCTGCACCCTGGCCGACGACCTTGCCAACCAGCTCTCCGGCCTGGCCGACTCCGGCGACTTCGACTACATCATCATCGAGGCCTCTGGCATCTGCGAGCCCGTGCCCATCGCCTACACCATCTCGGCCTTCTGCGACGAGGAGAAGGTCGGCGGCGAGCCCAAGCTCGCGCTGGACAACATCGTCGCCGTGGTGGACTGCGCCCGCATGTACGACGAGTTCCATGGCGGCCGCGACCTGCTGGCCGAGGACATCGACGAGGACGACATCGAGGCGCTGCTCATCCAGCAGCTCGAGTTCTGCACCACCGTCGTGCTCAACAAGTGCGATACGGTCACGCGCGAGCAGATCGACGAGCTCAAGGGCATCGTCCGCAGCCTGCAAAAGGAGGCCGTGATCGTGGAGGCCGAGCAGGGCAACGTCGACCTCGACCAGATCCTGGACACCAACCGCTTCGACTTCAACCAGGCCTACGGCTCTGCCGCCTGGCTCGACGCCATGGAGCACCCCGAGGAGCACGATGACCCCGAGGTCCTCGAGTATGGCATCGAGACGTTCGTCTATGACCGCCGCCGCCCGTTCGACATCGACAGGTTCGCCGACTACGTACGCACCTGGCCCAAGGAGATCATCCGCGCCAAGGGCCAGCTGTGGAGCGCCCAGGACCCCGACATGTGCTACATGTTCGAGCAGGCCGGCCAGCAGAGCATGCTCTCCGAGCAGGGCAAGTTCATCGCGAGTGCCCCGGACGACATCCGGGCGCGCCTCATCGCCGAGAATCCCGAGGTCATGGATGACTGGGACGAGACCTGCGGCGACCGCGAGACCAAGATCTGCTTCATCGGCCAGCACATGGACAAGCAGGCCCTCGTGGCCGGGCTCGATGCCTGCCTCGTGGACTGGCAGCACTAGGCTGCGGGCAGGCTCGTGAGCGAGGAAAGGGGAGACGTGGACAACCAGAGGAAGGCCTCGTCCGGCCTTGACCCCTCGGGCGCTGCGCCCTACGAGACGACCTACCACAAGGGTCCCGTCATCCTGCGCGGAGACATGATCCCCAATGAGAGCACCTCGGAGCACCTGCTGCGCCCTGACGACTCTCCGGACTGGCTGCACACAGACCCCTGGCGCGTGCTGCGCATCCAGGCCGAGTTCGTGGACGGCTTCAGCGCGCTCGCGGGCCTGGGGCCGGCCGTGGCCTGCTTTGGGTCTGCCCGCACCGGGCGCGAGGACGCCGCCTACGCAGCCGCCCGCACGGCCGGCGGGCTTCTCGCGAAGGCGGGCTATGCCGTCATCACCGGAGGCGGCCCCGGCATCATGGAGGCCGCGAACCGGGGATGCGCCGAGGCGGGCGGCAAGTCCGTGGGCCTGGGCATCGAGCTTCCGCACGAGGAGGGCATCAACCGCTGGGTCAACATGGGCATCACCTTCCGCTACTTCTTCGTGCGCAAGGTCATGTTCATGAAGTACTCGAGCGGCGGCATCGTGTTCCCCGGAGGCTTCGGGACGCTTGACGAGGCGTTCGAGATGCTCACGCTCATCCAGACGCACAAGGCCAAGTCCATGCCGGTCGTGTTCTTTGGCAGCGAGTACTGGGGCGGGCTGTTCGACTGGATTTCCGGTCCCGTCACGAGCCGCG
>USHZ01000115.1 GCA_900554595.1 uncultured Collinsella sp.
TCGGCGATTTCAAGCTCCTGACCTGCATCGACAGGTCAGGAGCTTTTCTTTTGGCGGCTTCCGGGCAGCCCTTGTGGCCTCATACCGTGATTCTTCTGATTGCGCCTAGTTTAGAGAACACGAACAACAGATGTGGCCTGCAGACGACTGAATAGCTCCATCTGTTTTGGTTACAACAAAATGTGTGCTGCGCGCCTGCAGCATGAGGGAGAGGGAATCCTATGAATATCGTTGTATTGAGCGGCAGCCCGCGCAAGGGCGCCAATACCGACACTATGGTCGAGGCGTTTGCCGAGACCGCGCGCGAGGCCGGCCATACGGTCGAGGTCATCCGCGTTGCCGGCAAAAAGATCGCCGGCTGCTTGGGATGCCAGTACTGCTTTACCCATGAGAGCACCTGTGTGCAGAAGGATGACATGGCCGACGTGATCGAGTCACTGAAAGACGCCGACATGGTTGTCTTCGCTTCGCCTATCTACTGGTTTGATATCACCGCGCAGGAGAAGGCCGCCATCGACCGCCTGTACGCCTTCGGTGCTACGGGCTTCCCGTTCACCAAGACGGCCCTTTTGCTCGATAGCCACAGCGAGGGCGTCTATGATGCGGCAATCGCCATGTACAAGTCAACCTGCGCGTACTGCAAGTGGGAGGACCAGGGCATTGTCACCATCAGCGGTATGACCGAGCGCGACAGCATGGCATCGTCGCCCAAGTTGAAAGAGGTGCGAGAGCTCGCTCGCAAGCTTGCCTAGCGCGCATTTCCAATAACGAACAAGGCCCGAAAGGTTCATTTGAATCATTCGGGCCTTGCTGCGTTTCAAGGGAGCTGGGCTGTCGGAACCGGCCAGACGGCTGTTAATCAAACAGGCTCGGCATGTCGTTTTCCTTCATGAGGGCGCCGGCGGAGGGTAGGCTCTGCGCGGTGAACTTCTCGGCCGAGACGCCGGCGCCAAGAATCTCCTCGGTTGTGCCGACGGTGGTGACCGAGCGGCCCTTCTTGGCCGTGAAGGCCTGGACACCCTGCGTGTTGGTGGTCGTCTTGGTCTTGAGCAGCGATGTGTTGAAGTTCATCAAACGATAGTCGCTCGAGACCAGCGCGATGTCGCGATCTTCCTTGAGCACCTGGGCATACAGCAGCTTGCTGCCGCCGTAGATGGCGTTCTTGAGGCGCTTGCGGTTGGTCTTGGTGACGTATCCAGAAAGCGCGACGCGCACCACGCGGCCGTTCTCAAAGACGAACAGCACGTCGGCCTTGTAGTCCTCGGGGTCGATGACCCAGATGACACCCTCGTCGGGTTCCATCTCAAGATCGGTCGGCAGGTACGAGCCCAGCTGGGCCGACTTGGTGTCCTCAAACGCCGCAACCTTGCACTTGTATACCTGGCTCTTGTTGGTAAAGACCAGCAGCTCGTGGGTGTTGGAGGACGGGAATTCGATAAAGGGTTTGTCGCCGTCCTTGTACTTGAGCGTGGTCGCCTTCTTGAGCACGCGGTCCGTCATCTTCTTAAGGTAGCCATCGCGCGAGAGCATGATGGTGACCGGGTACTCCTCGACTTCGGGCTCCAAGCTTACCTCGATAACCTCATGGGGCTCGATCCTGCCCGTGCGGCGCGGCATCACGTACTTCTTGTTGACTGCGGCCAGCTCGTCGCTGATGACCTTCTTGATATTCTCCTCGCTGGAGAGGATCTCCTCAAGCTCGGCAATCTCGCCCTCGAGCTTGGCAATGTCCTTGGTGCGGTTGAGGATGTACTCCTCGTTGATGTTGCGGAGCTTGAGCTCGGCGACAAACTCTGCCTGGGTCTCGTCGATGTCGAAACCTTTCATAAGGTTGGGCACGACCTCAGCCTCGAGCTTAGTGCCGCGGATGATGGCGATGGCCTTGTCGATGTCGAGCAGAATTGCCTCAAGGCCGTGCAGAAGGTGCAGACGCTCGGACTTTTTGCCCAGGTCAAAGTTAATGCGGCGGCGCGTGGACTCAATACGCCACTTGACCCATTCGTGCAGGATCTGGCGCACGCCCATAACGCGGGGGTAGCCGTCGACCAGTACGTTGAAGTTGCACGAGAACGAATCCTGCAGCGTGGTCGAGCGATAGAGCTTAGCCATGAGCTTGTCGGGGTCGACACCGCGCTTAAGGTCGATAGCGATGCGCAGACCCGAAAGGTCGGTCTCGTCGCGAATGTCTGCGATCTCCTTGACCTTGCCCTCCTTGGAGAGCTTGACGATGCGCTCGATGATGACATCGGTCTTGGTGGTGTAGGGGATCTCGTAGACCTCGATGATGCGCTCTTCGGGAATCCAGCGCCAGCGGGAGCGGATCTGGAAGCTGCCCAGGCCGGTCTCGACAATCTTCTCCATCTCCTCGCGGCGGTAGATAATCTCGCCGCCGGTCGAGAAGTCGGGCATGGGCATGTACTCGAGCAGGTCGCAGTCGGGATCCTGCAGGTAGTGCATCGTGGCGGTGCAGACCTCGTTGAGGTTGAAACCGCAGATGTCGGACGCCATGGCGACGCCGATGCCCTTGTTGGCCGAGACGAGGATATTGGGGAACGTGGTGGGCAGCAGACGCGGCTCTTTCATGGCACCATCGTAGCTGTCAACGAAGTCGACCGGGTCCTTGTCGATGTCCTTGAAGATCTCGGCACTGATGGGGGAGAGCTTGGCCTCGGTATAGCGCGAGGCGGCGTAGCTCAGGTCGCCCGAATAGTACTTGCCAAAGTTGCCCTTCGACTCCACGAAGGGGGCGAGCAGCGCCTCGTTGCCGGTGGCCAGGCGCACCATCGTCTCGTAGATCGCGGCGTCGCCGTGCGGGTTGAGCTTCATGGTTTGGCCCACGATGTTGGCGCTCTTCTGGCGCTCGCCCTTGAGCAGACCCATCTTGTACATGGTGTAGAGCAGCTTGCGGTGCGAGGGCTTAAAGCCGTCAATCTCGGGGAATGCACGCGAGACGTTGACGCTCATGGCGTAGGGCATGTAGTTGACCTCGAGCGTCTGCGTGATCGGCTGGTCGGTGACCTCGGAGTGCAGGCCGATGACGTTCTCGGCGTTGACCTGCTTTTTCTTTGGCTGGTTCTTCGTCTTCTTCTTTGCCACGATTTCCTCTTGAACTTCTTATGGGCCGTCGTTATCGATTTGCTGCTACTGCAGGTCCAGCTGGTCCAGGTATTCCTTGCCGTGCTCGGAGATATGGCGCTTGCGGCCCGCCTCGTCGTTGCCCAGCAGCAGGTTGAACATGGTTTCCATCTTGGTGACGTCCTCGGGCTCCACCTTGATCAGGCGACGTGTCTCGGGGTTCATGGTGGTGAGCCACATCATGTCCGGATCGTTCTCACCAAGACCCTTGGAGCGGTTGATGGAGCACTTCTGGTCGCCGATCTCCTTGAGGATGCCGTTCTTCTCGAGCTCGGTGTAGGCAAAGTAGGTCTTCTCTTTGCAGTTGATCTCGTAGAGCGGCGACTCGGCGATATACACGTAGCCTTCGTCGATAAGCGTGGGCACCAGGCGATAGAGCATGGCGAGCACGAGCGTGCGGATGTGATAACCGTCGACGTCGGCGTCCGTACAGATGATGACCTTGTTCCAGTTGAGATTATCCAGGTCAAAGGCGCCAAGGTTCTTGATGCGCTTGTCCTTGATTTCGACGCCGCAGCCCAGCACGCGCATGAGGTCCATGATGATGTCGGACTTAAAGATGCGCGGATAGTCCTCCTTTAGGCAGTTGAGGATCTTGCCGCGGACGGGCATAACACCCTGGAACTCGGCATCGCGCGAGGTGCGGATGGCGCCTGCTGCCGAGTCGCCCTCTACGATGTAGATCTCGCGACGGTCCTTGTCCTTGGAGCGGCAATCGATGAACTTCTGCACGCGGTTGGCCATGTCGGTCTTCTGCTGCAGGTTGGTCTTGATGCTCTGGCGCGTCTTCTCGGCGTTCTCGCGCGAGCGCTTGTTGATGAGCACCTGCTCCATGATCTTATTGGCGGCGTCCTTGTTCTCGATCAAGTAGGTCGAGAGGCGCTCTTTAAAGAAGGCGGTCATGGCCTGCTGGATAAAGCGGTTGTTGATGGCCTTCTTAGTCTGGTTCTCGTAGGACGTCTGGGTGGAGAAGCAGTTAGTCACCAGAACCAGGCAGTCCTGGACGTCCTGCCATTTAATGCCGCTCTCGTTTTTGTTGTATTTGCCCTGTTGCTTGATGTAGGCATCGATGGCGCTGGTCAGAGCGCTACGAGCTGCCTTCTCGGGCGAGCCACCGTTCTCGAGCCAGGAGGAGTTGTGGTAGTACTCCTGCATCATGAAGGTGCGCGAGAAGCACATGCACGCGGTGATCTTTACGTTGTAGTCGGGCAGGTCCTCGCGGTCGCGACCGCGGCGGTCGGCCTCGATAAAGAAGGGCTCAGTAAGGTAGTCGGTACCGACCTTCTCGAGCACGTAGTCCTCGATGCCCTTGGGATAGCAAAAATCCTCTTCGGAAAACTCGCCATCGTCGCCCTCGATGCGCAGGCGGAAGGTCACGTTGGCGTTGACCACGGCCTGGCGGCGCATGGTCTCGCGATACCAATCGTGGGGAATACTGATGGAGGTAAAGACCTCAAGATCGGGGCGCCACTTGATGGTGGTGCCGGTGCGATTCTCGTCGCTGGGCTCAATCTCGAGCGCCTTCTTTTTGGCACCGACGACTTTGCCCTTCTTAAAGTGCAGGGAGTACTTGTTACCGTCACGCCAAACCGTGACGTCCATGTACTCGGAAGCGTACTGGGTCGCACAGGAGCCCAGGCCGTTGGTGCCGAGCGAGAAGTCGTAGTCGCCGCCCTGGTTGTTGTTGTACTTGCCGCCGGCGTAGAGCTCGCAGAAGACGAGCTCCCAGTTAAAGCGCTTCTCGGAAGGGTTCCAGTCGAGCGGGCAGCCACGGCCGTTGTCCTCTACCTGAATAGAGCCATCGCGAAAGGCGGTAAGGGTGATGAGCTTGCCGTAGCCCTGGCGCGCCTCGTCAACGGCGTTGGACAGGATCTCGAAGGCAGCGTGTGCACAGCCATCGAGTCCGTCCGAGCCAAAGATGACGGCGGGGCGCAGGCGTACGCGCTCCTCGTCCTTGAGCTGGCGGATACTGTCGTTACCATAGTTTGCGGTGTTTTTTGCCATACTCGCTCTCTCGGTGCTCCTTTGCTGCGTTTAAGTCATATAGATAGTCAAGGTAGCATAGCCCAGCCCACAGACGATTCCACCCAACACGAAATCCATCGAACGCGCGTTCGTTATCGGTATGGAAACTGACGGATTATCAAATGATAGAATTGCCGCCACAAATGTTTTTATTAAGGGGGCTCACAGTGACCGAGAAAGAGAAGATGGAGCGCGGGGAGTGGCATGATGCCAACTTTGACGAGGAGCTTCTGGCAAAACGGGCGAGGGCAGAGGAGCTCTGCTATGACTTCAATATGGGAAAACCCGGAAGCAACGCGCAGATTGACGCCCTAAAAACCTTGCTCGATACCGATCTTCCGGCGGGGCTGACGGTCCTTTCGCCTGTCTACTTTGACTACGGGGACAAGACAACCTTTGGCGACGGCTGCTTTGTGAACCATGGCTGCTACTTTATGGACGGTGGTTTTATTACCTTTGGTGACAACGTGTTTATTGGGCCGTTTTGCGGCTTCTATACCGCTTCGCATCCCCTTGGGGCAAAAGAGCGCAACTTGGGTCTCGAGAGGGCTCTGCCCATTGTTGTTGGCGATAATTGCTGGTTTGGTGCGAACGTGTCCGTACTCCAGGGGGTTACCATCGGCAGCGGCTGCGTTATCGCTGCGGGAAGTGTTGTGACGGAAGACCTTCCGGACAACGTGATGGCGGCAGGCGTTCCCGCGGCCGTCAAGAAGATCATCGAACAATAACGGAGCTATTAAACGATGGGGCACGCATGGTTCCGGCAAATCCGGTTATTGGCGTGCGCGTTGGTCATGCCGCGGGCATCGATTATGAGTAGCCATGTGCGAGAGCCCCGAATACTTCGCTGGCGTTGGTCGTCTTTGAGGTCTCGGCGCTGAGATAGGACGGCACTTCGCTTTCTAGGAGGGCGCCTTGAGCGTCTTCTTAATGCGGGCGAGTTCACGCTCCCTGCCGAAGTCCCACTTACTCGGTTCCTTCCGACTCGGTTCTGCCCGAGTAAGATTGAAAAGCGAATCGAAATCGCTGTGCCGTATGGCGATGACGAACATGATTTCCATAATGACAGATATAATTGACATCTTCTGATGGATGCAATA
>USHZ01000116.1 GCA_900554595.1 uncultured Collinsella sp.
CTGGTGATCTCCGCCTTGAGAGGGCGGCGTCCTAAACCGCTAGACGAACGGGCCACATGACATCTGCACTGCCGTGCTGCGAGGAAATATATTACGGGACAAAAAACGCAAGCGCAAGAAGAAATTCCAAATTGCCGAAATTTTGTCGCGAGGTTATGGAACGCGCAGGTCAACAAGGTAGCTAATTTGGGACGGGGCTATTTTAGCTACCCTAGGTGAAGATGAGTCAGGAGGGCTTCGCGGTTGTTGGGGATGTTGTCCTCGATCACGGCGTCGAGGGCGGCGTTGAGAAGCTGTCCCAGCTCCGGCCCCGGCTTGACGCCGGCACGGATCAAGTCGCCACCATTGATGGCAAGCATCTTGAGCGTATAGGGCTCCCCCGCCTCAAGCAGATCATGGACGAGCGCGCGCATCTCCTCGATCGTCTCGACGTAATAGAAGCACGAGGGCGCCTTACCGAGCGTGTCGGCACGCTTAAGGTCCATGAGCTCGTCTATCAGACGCGGCGTATCGACACCCTCGCCCGAAAGCAGGCGCATCATATTGAGCAGGCAGGAGCGCTCGGGGCGCAGCGGCTTGTCATGGTATTTGATCAGCAGGCACACATCGCGCACCAAATCGTGCGAAAGCGCCAGGCGATCCATGATGACACGCGCCTTCTTGGCGCCGAGCTCGGGATGACCGTAGAAGTGTCCGCTGCCGTCGTGATCGACCGTAAAGCACTCGGGTTTGGAAACATCGTGCAAAAACGCCGCCCACATAAGGCTCGACGAGGGCGCGACGCCGTCGCACAGCGCCAGCTCCCCTGCCACCGTCAGCACGCGGGCGATATGCTCGTAGACATCAAAAGCATGGTAGACGCTGCGCTGATCAAACCCGCGAGCGGACGCGAGCTCGGGCACGGCGGCGCAAACAAGCTCGGGGTAGCGCAGCATCGCGTCTCCCCCATGGCCGGTCGAAAGGATGCCCTCAAGCTCAATACCCACGCGCTCGCGCGCCACGGCATCGAGCAGCGGCGCACACTCGGCAAGCGCCTGTTTGGTCTTAGGCTCGATCATAAAATCCAGACGGCAGGCAAAACGCACCGCGCGCAGCATGCGAAGCGCGTCCTCGTTAAAACGACGCTTGGGATCTCCAACGGCGCGGATAAGCTTGCGCTCCAGGTCGCCCTGGCCATCGTAGCGGTCGACAAGACCGCGCTCGGGATGCCAGGCCATAGCGTTAACGGTAAAGTCGCGACGCGCCAGATCGTCCTCAAGCGACGCCGCACGCTCCACACTCTGGGGATGGCGACCATCGGTGTAAAAGCCGTCCAGGCGGTACGTGGTGACCTCAATGCACTCACCATCGCAAATAGCCGTAATGCCACCGAATTTAATGCCCGATTCAACCACGGCGATATCCGCTGCCTCGAGGGCCGCTTTGGACTCCTGCCACAGGCCGCTGCAGCACATGTCAACATCGTGGCTGGGGCATCCCATCAGGGCATCACGTACCCAACCGCCCACGTACCAGGCCTCAAGACCGGCTGCCTCAAGCGCACGCAGGACACGGATGGAGGCATCGGTCGGCTGCGTACCGTTGAGCGAAACATTGCACATGCCTATGGCCTCCTGCACTTGCGAGCGTTAATCGATGGTTCTCAAGAAGTCTAACAAGAAAAGGCCTCCACTGCACACGCAAGTCCGATAAACAAAAACGCATCCGTCCTGGTCTGAGACGGATGCGAAATAATCGAACTATTCAGGCAAGGTGCCGGAACTAGCAGACCTGGCGGATGGCGATACCCTTCTGGTACTCATCGACCTTGGCAAAGTCGCCCAGACCCGGGCACTCGACCACGTTGGCGCCGGTGGCCATCGAGAGGCGCAGGGCGTCCTCGACGCGCTCGGGGGCGTCGTGCCACACGGACAGGAAGGCGGCCAACGAAGAGTCACCGGCGCAGACGGTCGACAGCAGCTTGACCTCAAAGGTACGGTTGGCAAACCAGATGTGCTCGCCGTTGGAGAAGTACGCTCCGGCGCCACCCATGGTCAGCAGCACGTTCTTGGCGCCCTTGGCATGAAGCTCGGCCATAGCGCCCTTGACGGACTCGTCGTCGCCGCCGCTCACCTTAATGCCAAAAATGTCGAGCAGCTCGTCGTCGTTGGGCTTAATGAGCAACGGCTCCATAGCAATGAGGTCGGCCAGCTGATGGCTCGAGATATCGAGCACGAACTCGGCGCCTTTCGCCTTCACGCGACGCAGGACCTCGGCAAGGAAGCCCTCGGAGGTGTTGGGGGGCAGCGAGCCGCTAATGACCAGGCAGGTCATGTCGTCGAGTGAATCGATGAGCTCAAACATCTCCTGCTCGTTGGCAGCGTTGATGGCGGCGCCTGCGTTGACCATGTTGTACTCGGTGTCGGGACCGGCGTTGAGGAACACGTTGACACGCGTAATGCCGTCGGTCCAAACGGGCTTGACGGGCACGCCCAAGGCCTCGGCGCCCTTAACGATGAACTCGCCCGAGAAGCCGGCGAAGAAGCCCAGAATCGTGGTGTCGACGCCGTAGTGATCGAGGGTGAACGAGACGTTAAGACCCTTGCCGTTGGGGGTGTAGACCGCGTTACGGGTGCGCGTAACGGTATTGGCGGACAGGCCATCGCAGGAGATGTTGTAGTCAATGGCGGGATTTGCAGTAAGCGTGTAAATCATGAATGTTCCTTTCACGAAGCAACGTGTTAATGAAAGTATATTCCACGCTTCGGCAAAAGGCTACAACAACTCGGCGAACGGTGTGGAAGCGGTGAAGGACGGTTTCATCTCACTTTTCCCACGAAAAAACGGCGCCCCGATCAAAACCGGGACGCCGCATGCGCACGAATTTGTCGCTTTTCGCTTACTTGCGATCGAGCTTACGGACAGCAACGCGCTTGCTGTACTCGTCAACGTGACCGAAGTCGCCGATGCCCACGGACTCGGCAACGTTAGCGCCGGTGGCCATAGCGAGCTTCATGGCCTCCTCGACGTTGTCGCGATCCCTGTACCACTTGTGCAGGAACGCAGCGAGGGTGCAGTCGCCAGCGCAGACGGAAGAGACCAGCTTGATGTTGAACTCACGCTTAGCGTACCAGATGTCCTCGCCGTTGGAGAAGTAAGCGTCGCCGCGGCTACCACGGGTGAGCAGCACGTTCTGGACGCCGGCGTCGTGGGCGAGCTTCATGGCAACGCGGACCTCGTCGTCGGTGTCGACCGGCACGCCGAAGATGGCCTTCATCTCGTGATGGTTCGGCTTGATGAGCAGCGGCTTCTTGTGAGCGAGCTCCTTGAGCTTGTCGGAGGACAGGTCCAGGACGACGTCGGCGCCACGAGCCTGAG
This sequence comes from uncultured Collinsella sp., assembly GCA_900554595.1. GTDB lineage: Bacteria > Actinomycetota > Coriobacteriia > Coriobacteriales > Coriobacteriaceae > Collinsella. The sequence goes on from USHZ01000116.1 coordinate 3,358, forward strand.
CATGCTCCATGACCTGAGCCAGGAAGTCGGGCGTAGCTTTGGGAGGCACGGAACCAGAGACGATCAGGCACTCAAGATCGCCCGCGGTGTCCAGGATGTTGTAGAGCTCCTTCTGATGCTCCGGCGTAATCGGGGCGCCGGGGTTAAGGATGCCGTACTCGTGCTGGCCATCGTTGACGTAGGTGTTGATACGCGTGATGCCGTCGGTCCAGACCGGGCGGCACAGGCAACCCAGGTTCATGACCTCCTCGACGATGAACTTGCCCGTGAAGCCGGCGAAGAAGCCGAGCGCGACGGTGTCGACACCCATCTTCTTAAAGGCGAAGGACACGTCGAGGCCCTTGCCGTTGGCCGTGTAGCTGGCCGAGCCGGTGCGGACGTTCTCGTCGGGCTCGAGCGGAGAGCTCGAAACCGTCATGTCGACAGCCGGGTTAGCGGTTAGCGTGTAGAACATTTACAGTACCCCCTGTATATGTGAGGGCCGCGTGGCCGGCCCATTCCAACCACGCGGTTACCTCTGATACCAAATTAGCGAGCTGCGGACTCGAGCAGTGCCTTGACCTCGGCGGCGGTGTTGCAGGCGAGCGCCTTCTCGGCGAGCTCGTCGCACTCGGCCTTGGTCCACTGGCTGATGGTCTTGCGGGCGCGCAGGATCGACGGAGCGCTCATCGAGAACTCCTCCAGGCCCCAGCTGATCAGCAGCGGCTCAAGCAGCGGATCGGCAGCGGCCTCGCCGCACATGCCGACCATGATGCCGGCCTTCACGCCGCTCTCGATGATGTTCTTGAGCGAGCGGAGCACGGCGGGATAGTACACCTGGTACAGGTTGGAGATGGTGTCGTTGCCACGGTCGGCGCACATGGTGTAGCCGATCAGGTCGTTGGTGCCGATGGAGAAGAAGTCGGCCACCTCGGCCAGGCGGTCAGCGAGCAGCGAGGCGGCAGGCGTCTCGACCATGATGCCGACCTCGATGTTCTCGTTGAACTTGCGGCCCTCTTCGGTCAGCTCGGCCTTGCACTGCTCGACGAGCTCCTTGACAGCCAAGACCTCCTCGACGCAGGTGACGAGCGGGATCATGATCTTGACGTCACCGAAGGCGCTAGCGCGCAGCAGAGCGCGGAGCTGGACCTTGTACTGGTCGGGATTGGCCAGGCAGTAACGCACGGCGCGGAAGCCCATGAAGGGGTTATCTTCCTTGACCATGTGCAGATACGGGATCTCCTTGTCGCCACCCACATCGAGCGTGCGGATGATGACCGGAGCGCCCTTGAGCGCGCTAGCGACCTTGCGGTAAGCGTTGAACTGCTCCTCCTCGGAAGGAAGCTCGGCGGAGTCCATGAACAGGAACTCGGAGCGGAACAGACCGATAGCCTCGGCGTCATGATCGAGCGCATTGGGAACGTCATCGGGGTTACCGATGTTGCAGGCGATGATCTTCTTGATGCCGTCGGCAGTCACAGAAGGCTTGCCGCGGAAGGCCTCGAGGGCTGCCTTCTCGGCAGCGAAGGCCTCGGCCTTGGCGGTGTAGGCAGCGAGCGTCTCCTCGTCGGGATCGGCCTCGACAACACCCTTGCCACCGTCGACGACGACGGTCATACCGTTGCGAAGCGCGGTGCAGCTGTTAGAGACCGAAAGGACGGCCGGGATCTCGAGGGCGCGCGCGATGATCGCGGAGTGCGACGTGCGGCCACCGGTCTCGGTGACGATGCCGGCAACGTGGGCCTTATCGATCGTGGCGGTCATGGACGGCGTAAGGTCGTGCACGACAACGACGGTGTTCTCGGGCAGGACGGAAAGGTCGACGACCTCCTTGCCCAGCAGCTCGGCCAGAATACCGGTGCGGATGTCGGCGATGTCGGCCGCGCGCAGACGGAACATCTCGTCGTCCATGGACAGGAACATGTTCTCGAACATGGTCGAGGTGTCCATGAGCGCCTGCTCGGCGCAGGTGCCGCCGTCAATGGCGGCGTTGATGGCGTCGGTCATGCCCGGGTCCTGAGCCAGGACAATGTGTCCGCTCATGATCTCGGCCTCGGCCTCGCCCACCGTCTCCTTCATGTGGTCGGCCTGAGCCTGGGTCTTCTCACAGAAGACCGAAAGAGCGGCCTGATAACGCTCCTTCTCTGCTGCCGAATCAGCGACCTCGTGCGGTTCAAACGTCAAGTCGGGATCGACGGCAACCATGACGGTGCCGATTCCGATTCCCTCGGATGCGTTGACTCCCTGATACATTCCCATTCCTCTCTCCGTGTCATGTGATAAAGCGTTTTGCCATATCCATGACAAAAGAGCGCAGCTACCTTGATACAGGTCACTGCGCCCCCAAGTATGAACTTAATTGTTCAACATGCGACCCGTTTGAGTTCTACTCGCCAAGACCGCTCTTGATGAGCTCGATGGCAGCAGCCAGAGCCTCGGCCTCGTCAGCGCCATCGCACTTGACCTCAACCTCGGTACCACAGGGGATACCAGCAGCCATGAGGGCCATCGGGGACTTGCCGTTGACCTCCTTCTCGGGGGTGACGACCGTCACGTCGCAGGCGTACTTGCCCATGGTGGAGGCGAAGAGGCCAGCCGGACGCATGTGAAGACCCTGCGGATTGACGAGGGTAGCCTTCTCAGAAACCATAATTGACTCCTTTTTTGTGTTTAACCCCTGTCGTGTATGCGGCAGGAGTCAGATTCACGACGTTGTTTATATTAACTCACATCAAACGGTTTTTCATTGTGTTTCACACGAATTGTTGGACAGATGTCGTATCCCTGCGCTCGCCCGCCGGGCGGGGCGGTTAAGTTTGCTGCTCTACAGTCCTGCGCAAGACGGAAAGCACATTAAGTGCTTTCCTTTGCGTGCGGAACT
>USHZ01000117.1 GCA_900554595.1 uncultured Collinsella sp.
CCTGCGCAAGACGGAAAGCACATTAAGTGCTTTCCTTTGCGTGCGGAACTCGCGATAAACTTCATATGCGTCCCTCCCGGGCGCAAGCAAAAGGGCGGGATAGACCAGTTCAGATGGGGCTTTGATGCATGGGTGGTCTGTTGTTGTGCAAATGGGTATCATGTTGTGGTTATTGCATCGACTCTGCGATGCATTGTTGTATGTGCCCGGCGGTCGGTTTGCCAGAAGCGCCCCGTCGGTTGTTTCAGACCCGTTTCGAAGAAAGGAAACCACACTCACCTATGGCAGCTAAAAAATCATCTCCCTTGAAGATCATTCCGCTTGGCGGCCTTGACGGCATCGGCAAGAACATGACGGTCTTTGAGTGCGGCGACGACATGGTGCTCGTCGACGCTGGCCTCATGTTCCCCGATGACTCGCAGCCCGGTATCGATCTGGTACTCCCGGATTACACCTACGTTCTGGAGAACGAGGAAAAGCTCCGCGGCATCATCGTCACTCACGGCCACGAGGACCACACCGGTTCGCTTCCGTATCTACTGCAGGACCTCAACAACAAGGTGCCCATCTTCTCGAGCAAGCTGACGCTCGGCTTTATCGAGGGCAAGCTCTCCGAGTTCCGCATTCGTGCACCCAAGTTCCGTGAGGTCAAGGGCGGCAGCCACGTCAATTTGGGTGGCATCTCGCTCGACTTCTTCTCGATGACGCACTCCATCCCCGGCGCTCTGGGCGTGTTCATCCGCACCAACCAGGGCACCGTTATGCACACCGGCGACTTTAAGCTTGACCAGACGCCCATCGACGGCGTCACGCCCGACTATGCCGCTATCAGCCGCTTTGCCAAGCAGGGCATCGACCTGCTGCTGTCCGACTCCACCAACGCCACGGTCCCCGGCTTTACCAGGTCCGAGGCCGAGGTTGGCCCCAATCTGTTGCATGCCATCAAGAATGCTCCGGGCCGCGTGTTCGTCGCGTCGTTCTCGAGCCACATCCATCGTCTGCAGCAGATCTGCGACGCCGCCCGCAAGTGCGGCCGCAAGGTCGTCGTGACCGGTCGTTCCATGCTCACCAACACCCGCGTGGCGCGCGAGCTCGGTTATCTCAACATTGATGATGCCGATATCATCGATGCCTTCGACATTGACAACCTGCCCGATGACAAGATAGTCGTCATGTGTACCGGTTCGCAGGGCGAGCCCCTGTCGGCCCTTTCGCGCATGGCCAACGGCGAGCACAAGACGCTCTCCATCCACGAGGGCGATACCGTCATCCTCTCGGCAACGCCGGTCCCCGGTAACGAGAAGGCCGTTCAGCAGGTCGTCAACAGCCTCGCCAAGCTTGGCTGCGACGTGTGGGATAAGAACCGCGCCCTCGTTCACGTTTCGGGCCACGGTAGCCAGGAGGAGCTCAAGCTCCTGATGGCCATGGCTAAGCCTACATACTTTATGCCGGTCCACGGCGAGGCCGTACATCTGCGCGCCCATGCTCAACTTGCACGCAAGATGGGCCTCAAGGACGATCATATCTTTATCCTCGATAACGGCGATACGCTCGAGATGCGTGGCGGTATCGTCAAGCGCGGTACGCCCGTCGAGTCTGGCGTCGTCTACGTCGACGGACTGCGCATCGGCGATACCGACCCCATCGTTCTGCGCGATCGTCAGAAGCTTGCCAACGACGGTATGGTCACGGCTGTTGCTATCGTTTCGCTCAAGCACAAGAAGATCGAGGCCATCGAGTTCTCGGGCCGCGGCGTCTCCTTTGCCATTGACGACCAGTTCTCTGAGGACGCCTCGGCGTCCATCATGAAGACGATCGAGAAGGGCAAGTTCAGCTTTACGAGCAGCGGTTCCGATGCCATTCGCAAGGCCGTGCGCGACTCGCTCTCTAACTTTATCTGGAGCCGTACGCGCACTCGTCCGATGATCATCCCGGTCGTCATGGAGGTTTAGTTTGGCGCGCGGATCTGCACAAAACGCCAAAGGCAATAAAGCCAACAATCAACCGGCATCTGCTAAGGGTGCCGGTTCCCATCTTCGTGCCAATAAGGGCCACGAGGCCGAGTTCGACGATTTTGAGCCCCTGGTCGAGCCTTCCGCCAACCGCGATATCGCCGGCGTGGTCATTGCCGTTTTGGCGATTGCGTCGTTCATTGCCGTGATTTCGCCGGCGACCGCACCCGTTACGGCTGCGGTTGCCGGTTTCTACCACCTGGGCTTTGGCCTGGGCGCCTACGTGCTGCCGATCGTCATTTTGCTGTTTGCCGCCACGCTCTTTTTAGGCGAGGACTCGCCGCTCAACGTGCGCTCTGTTGCGGGCGGCGCCGTGGTCTTTATCGCCGTCGTCTCCATTCTTTCACTGATGGTGCCGGGTACGAGCGACTCTTGCGACCTTATGTTCACGCCGCAAAACCTGTCAGCCTCGGGTGGCTATATCGGTGCGTTTATTGCGAGCGCGCTGCAGAAGGCTCTGGGTAAGCCTATCGCGATGGTGGTCCTGTTGGGTCTGGCCGTCGTTGGCTTCGTCATCATCGGCTTTTCGGTGGGCGGCGTATTGCGCTCTGCCCGCGACCGTGCGGCCGATTTTGCCGAGCGCCGTCGTGCCGACGTCAACGCGAGTCCGTGGGGTGACGACGAAGCTCTGTCGGTGCCCGGCGTTGCCCGTCCGCACCTGAGCATTCTTCGTCAAAAGGTCTCCGACGCTGCCGTGACCACGGTCATGGGCAACGATGCGGACTCGGTTCTGGACGATGACGACGAGGACGAGGATCCGTTTGTCGACGTGTCCGATGCCGTGGATGCCGAGCGCGCTAAGACCACGTTGCTGCCGCGCCGTCATGCCAAGAAGGGCAAGTCGGCTCCCAAGCTCAATACGAGTGAGCCCGACCCGTCTTGGTCCGAGAGTGAGATTGAGCTTACCGAGGGCGATGACGAGGACGACGAGTCCCCGCTCGAGACTGCTAAAACCACCTTGCTGCCGCGACGTCAGGCAAAGCGCGGTCAGGTGACCGGCCAGCTTTCGATGGAGGACGATCCGGCCAAGATCGACGAGTCCGAACCGCCGTTTGCCGTGAATCCCGTCTCGGCCGCCCCTCAAATTCCTGATTTCCTCAAGCATCCCAAGGTTGCCGATGCGGCTGTTGCGAGCGCTGCCGAGACGTCTACTTCTAGCGATGGGAGAGCGGACAATGCCCCCGCGGATAACGAGGGCGAAGAAGAGGACGGCCTTAAGCTTCCGCCGCTCGAAATCCTGCATGCAAACCCTCAGTCCGCTTCTGCCGCGTCTTCGGACAAGGAGCTGGAACAGACCGCCGAGTCGTTGCAGTCCACGCTGCTTGAGTTTGGCCGTAGCGCTCGCGTCGTCGGTTGGATTGCCGGTCCCACGGTGACGACCTTTAAGCTACAGCCCGGCGAGGGCGAGCGCGTGAGCAAGATTTCGAGCCTTGAGGACGATATTGCGCTGTCGCTTGCTGCTCAGTCCGTGCGTATCTTTGCGCCGATTCCCGGTACCTCGCTCGTGGGTATCGAGATTCCCAATCGTAAGCGTCAGAACGTCAACTTGGGCGACGTGCTGCCCTATGTTAAGGGCGGTCCGCTTGAGCTTGCCATCGGCCGCGATGCAGAGGGCACGCCGGTCGTCGCCGACCTCGCCAAGATGCCTCACCTGCTGATCGCCGGTACCACGGGTTCCGGTAAGTCGGTCATGATCAACTCCATCATCACGACCCTGCTCATGCGTGCCCTTCCCGAGGATGTTCGCTTGATCATGGTCGACCCCAAGCGCGTCGAGCTCGCAGGCTATAACGGCCTGCCGCATCTTTACGTGCCTGTAGTGACCGAGCCCAAGCAGGCCGCGAGTGCCTTGCAGTGGGCTGTGTCCGAGATGGAGCGCCGCCTGAAGGTCTTCGAGCGCCTTAACGTGCGCAAGATCTCGACCTATAACGAAAAGCAGGCCGCCGGCGAGTTTGAGCATTACGATAACCCGCCGCAAAAGATGCCCTACCTGGTCATCATCATCGACGAGCTTTCGGACCTGATGATGGTTGCCGGCAAGGACGTCGAGGCGTCGATTGTGCGTATCGCCCAGCTGGGCCGTGCCGCCGGTATCCACCTTATCGTGGCGACCCAGCGTCCGAGCTCTAACGTGGTGACGGGTCTCATCAAGGCAAACATTACCAACCGTATCGCCTTCAACGTCGCAACGGGCATCGACTCCCGCGTCATCATCGACCAGATGGGTGCCGAAAAGCTCACCGGCTTGGGTGACATGCTGTTCTCAAAGGTCGACTGGGGCAAGCCCCGTCGTATCCAGGGTTGCTTTGTTTCGGATGACGAGATCAACGAGATTGTCGAGTTCGTCAAGTCGCAAAGCGAGCCCGACTACCATGAGGAGATTCTGTCGGCCGTGGCACCTGCCTCCATGTCCATGGCAGGTGGCGGGGGCATCGTGCGCACCGGCGTCGCCGAGCCCCAGGACGACGATCCGCTTATTTGGGAAGCCGCTCATATTGTGGTGGAATCGCAGTTGGGCTCCACATCTGGCCTGCAGCGCCGCCTGAAGGTTGGCTATGCGCGCGCCGGGCGTATTATGGACATGCTGGAAGAAAAGGGTGTCGTCGGACCGCCCGACGGTTCCAAACCGCGCGAGGTCCTGCTGGATGAAGAAGGCCTTGCCGCGCTGAAATCCGTCGACGCCGAGATGGCACGTGAAGATCGTGAGTTTGGAGGATTCTGATGGCTGCACGCTTTGGTGACATGCTGCTCGAGCAGCGTCGCCGAATGGGCCTTTCCATTCAGCAGGTCGCCAACACCATCAAAATCAGGCCGCAGATCATCGAGTTTTTCGAGAATGGCAATTTTGCATCGATGCCTCCGCGCGGCTATGCGCAGGGCATGATTTCGAGCTACGCACGCTTTTTGGGCCTCAATCCGCGCGAGGTCGTCAACGCTTATTTTGATGAACTCATGGCATATGAACGCGAGACGTCGCAGCAGGGCGGTCGTTTTCAGGACGCCGCCGGCTACGTCAATTCGCGTTCCTCGGTCGACAACGGCCGTTTCCTGATGGTTCAGGGCGGACGTTCGACGCGTTATGGCCAGCGCCCTCAGCAGGCTGGCTATATTACCGAGTCTGGCTCGAGCGAGGAGATTCGTTCTCAGCGCGATCGTTTTCGCAGCACGCCGGCGCCCGAGGAGCGCGCACTCCCCGCTGCCCGCGGTGTCGCTCGTGACCCTCGTGCCGGCTACGGCGACGGCGGCTATTCCGATCGCGGTCACCGTGGTATCTCCACCGGACGCTCTCGCGGTGGCTATGCGGACGCCGACACCACGCAGGTGACGCCGCGTCTTCGCTCTCAACCACAGCCGTATGGCCAGCGCTCTTCGGCTCCGCGTGCGGGCCAGCGTGGCTATCAAGGTCGCGGTGAACTTGCGCCCCGCTCGGGTCAGCGCAGCCTTCAGGGCCAGGGTGGCTATCGCGGCCGTTCCGATAGCAATCGTGGTCGTATGCCTCAGGGAGGCGGCCGCAGCAGTTCCAGTCGTGGACGCGGCGGTTCCCGTGCTCCTCAAAACAACGGGCTCGATCCGCGTATCGTCTACGCAGGTATCGGTGCCGTGGCGTTGCTGCTGATCGTGCTCATCGTGGTACTTCTGCGCGGCTGCGCATCTTCGACGCCCGAGACCACGCCCGAGACGCCCACTGTTACCAAGACGACGCCCAAGAAGTCTTCTAAGAAGACCGAAACGGTCGACGAGGACGAAGACACCGATGATGCGACGGATGAGTCGACCGATTCGGACGCCACCAAGACGACGGCTAAAAAGGAAGAGAACGAGGTAACGAAGGTCAAGGTCTCCGTTGCCAAGGGAAAGACCGCCTGGATTGAGGTCAAGGTCGACGGTAAGTCGGTCTATGGTGCCCAGGCGACTGGCCCCTTTGAGCAGGAGTACACGCCCGAGTCCTCGATCGAGATCACCACGTCCAAGCCTTCCGATGTCACCGTTA
>USHZ01000118.1 GCA_900554595.1 uncultured Collinsella sp.
CCATATCGAGATTCGCATGTTTGGGGCGTTTCGCGCCGAGCGCGACGGGTTTCCCATCACGGACAAAATGTGGCGCCGCAAGAAGGCGGCGACGCTTGCCGAGCGGCTTGCGCTGGGCATGGATGCGCTCGTCGATCGTGAGACGCTGGCCATGGAGCTGTGGCCCCATGCCGAGTTCAATAGCGCTCGTAACAATCTGTACTCGACGATATCGCGCCTGCGTTCGGCCTTGGGGCCGACACCGGACGGCAAGTCGTGTGTACTGATCCAAAACGAGTGCATTGGGCTTAACGGCGATTACGTCAAGACCGACGTTCGGTTGTTTGATCAGATAAGCCGTGAAGTTTTGGGAAATCGCACGGGTGCGCGCGGACCCCATCTGATCGAGCTGTGCCTTAAGATCGAGCAGCTCTACGCCGGCCCGTTGTATGTTCCCAATGGCTGTAATCCCACCTACTTTTTGCGTATGCGGCGCATTATGGAATCGAAGTATATCGACTGCATGATTCGGGGCGCGAATGCCGCCCTAGAAGAAAACGACCTGCAGTCGGCGGTATGGCTGGTGGAGTCGGGGCTGCGGCAAGAGACGGCGCGCGAGGACATGGTGCGTTGTGCTATGCGCGTCTACGGTGCAGCGGGGCGACGACGCGATATCGTCGAGCTGTACAGTGGGCATATGCATCACCTGAGGGAGCAGGTCAATGGCGTGCCCGAGCCCGAGACGCGGCGTCTGTACGAGCGCTTGGTGGAGGGCAGGCTCAACCGCGTGCTCGTCGAGCGATAAAAAATGAGCGTCCGGATTGCTCGGACGCTCGCAAGCTTGATGTATGTTGGCTCGCCGGATCGTCGGCCCTTAGACGAGCTTAATCTTCTCGATGTCCTTGCGCGAGGACTCGCGATACAGCGAGAACTTGCGGCCGATGACCTGGACGACCTCGGCATGGCAGCGATCGGCGAGCTCTTCGGCGGCCTCGCGGGCAGAAAGGCTGGAGCCATCGAGTACGGAGCACTTAACGAGCTCGTGCTTCTCCAGGTAGGCGACCGTCTGCTCGACGGTGCCGTCGTTGATGTCGGACTTGCCGATGATGATGGCGGGGTTGAGGTGATGGGCCATGCTGCGAAGCTGCTTGACCTGGGCTCCTGTCAGTGCCATGGGTTCTCGCTTTCTATGTTATGGGGCGCCCCGCGATGGGGCCTTAATCTACGTGAGCTGTCCCACGATAGCGCAGGAACGGCGCGGTGTGGGGCGTGTTTGCCCAGTTCAAAAAGAATGCGGATGCCGAGCGGGAGAACAGCGCGGGTTACAGGCGGACGTGTACGGCGGCCGAAAGCGGTCTATGGACGGCTCGAAGAGACCGGCTCCCATGCAATAAACGCCCAACGGACCTTGCGGACGTGGTCGAGCATGTAGCGCCCCTGCGGCACGCCCTTGGACCCCGGCTCGCCGGCATGGGGGTTCTCAATCATATGCTGAGCGACGTAGACGCGCAGACGGTTGATCTTATCCTCGTTACCGTGCTCGAGCATGCGGGAGAAGTCCGCCACGCCCGCCTCAAGGCTATCGAAGGTATCGCGACGAGGCGATTCAAAGTACGTAACCTGCGGCAGGGCACCCATCTGAATGAGGATATTAAAGGCATACACAAAGCCATTACTGCAGGTAACCGAGGCACCGATGGCGTTCATTAGGTGCAGGTCATAGCGTGGGCTGGAGTTGGCGACCATCGTGACAGCACAACGCCGACGAGCCGTTCGATCAAGCTTGGCAAGCGCGCCTTTTAGGTTGGTCGTGGTGACAGAGCGACTGGCAAAGGCAACATCTACCGCTTTCGCGACCGGTCCAACCAAATCCCAGTCATCATCCCAAGCAAGCTCAAGCGGTGTAATGCGATCCTCGAGCCCATAGTACTCAATGCCAGCATCAAGCGTGCCCAACATAGCAGGGGAAAAGTCAGCAGCAATCACAGGATGTCCAGCCTGAGCAAGCGGAATGGCAATCGACCCAGCCCCACACCCCATATCAAGCACCGATTCACCAGGCTTTAACGCCAACAGCTTCATAAAGTCCCGAGCATACAGAGCAGTCTCAAGCGGCCGAAAAAGCCGAGCCCTTTTGTCCCACTCAAAAGAGTCATCAGCCCGATGCCTATCAGCTTGCAAGCGCATCCATTCGCCATTCCAATCAGCAGCAAGAAGCTCAGAGCGAGCATCCTCATCAACCACGGGCCAACCTCCTAGCAACAAAAAAGCGACTCCTCCCAAAAGAAGAGCCGCAACCAGCATATATCAGAAAGAACCGATCCAACGCCAAACCGCCGCACCAGCCAAGTGGTGCAGGAGCGAAGCGACTGCAACCGGGGCAGAATCCAACTGAGGTCCCGTTGTGCGGGAGCCCCGGGGGAGGGCAAATATATAAGGTCGATCGCGAGTTCCGCACGAGCCGGAGAGCACTTAATGTGCTCTCCGTGCGAGTCAGGACTGTCCGAGCAGGCGACCTTATATATTTGCCCTCCCCCGGGCTCCTCGCCCGAACCCTCAGCTAGTTCTTCAGCGAGTTCAGCGGTGCCGGGAAGCGTCCACCACGGTGGGCAAGCACGGTGCCGGCGTTGGGGTTCACCGGCATGATGGGCGCACGGCCGAACAGGCCGCCGTACTCGACGCAGCCGCCCACGCCCTTGCCAATGGCGGGAATCACGCGGACGGCCGTGGTCTTATTGTTGATGACGCCGATAGCCATCTCGTCGGCGATGATGCCGGCGATGGTCTCGACCGGGGTGTCACCGGGGATGGCGATCATGTCCAGGCCGACGGAGCATACGCAGGTCATAGCCTCGAGTTTCTCGAGCGAAAGCGCGCCAGCCTCGACGGCGGCGATCATGCCGGCGTCCTCGGACACGGGGATAAAAGCGCCCGAGAGGCCGCCCACGCTGGAGCTGGCCATGACGCCGCCCTTCTTGACGGCATCGTTGAGCATGGCGAGTGCGCAGGTCGTGCCCGGGCCACCGCAGGTGCCCACGCCGATGATCTCGAGGATGCGCGCGACGGAGTCACCGACGGCAGGCGTAGGCGCCAGCGACAGGTCGACAATGCCCTTCTCGACACCCAGGCGATGGGCGGCCTCGCGGCTCATGAGCTCGCCGGCACGGGTGATCTTAAAGGCGGTCTGCTTAATCTTCTCGGCGACTTCCATCATCGATGCGGAATCGGGCAGCGTCTCCAGGGCTGCGGCCATAACGCCGGGGCCCGAGACACCCACGTTGATGACGGCGTCGGCCTCGCCACCGCCGTGGACAGCGCCCGCCATAAACGGGGAGTCCTCGACCATGTTGGCAAAGCAGACAAACTTGGATGCGCCAACGGAATCCTCATCTGCCGTAAGCTTAGCGGCATCGATGATGGTCTGAGCCGCCATGAGCACGGCATCCATGTTGATACCGGCGCGCAGGCTGGCGACGTTGACGCTGGAGCAGACGCGGCTGGTGGCGGCGAGTGCCTGCGGGATGGACTGGATGACGCGGCGGTCGGCGTCGCCGATGCCCTTCTGGACGAGCGCGGAGAAGCCGCCCAGGTAGTCGATGCCGAGGGTCTCGGCCGCGCGGTCGAGGGCGTGCGCGATGGGGGTGAGGTCCTCATCCTTGCAGCATGCGGCGATCTGCGCCACCGGGGTGACGGAAACGCGCTTGTTGACAATGGGGATACCGTACTCGCGCTCGAGGTTCTCGGCGGTCTCGACCAAGTGCTCAGCCGTGTGCGTCACGTGGTCGTAGATCTTCGTGCACATGCGGTCGAGGTTCTCGTCGCCGCAACCCATGAGCGAAACACCCATGGTGATGGTCCTGATGTCGAGGTTCTGCTCCTCAACCATGCCGCGGGTTTCCGCGATTTCTGCAGGCGTGATCGCCATCCTTGCGCTCCTATCTGCCAAAACGAGCATAGTCCCCTCTATTCTAACGTGCCACACACGTCTCGTGGCGCGTGCGGCACGTTTTGGTGCGGGGTTGTTTCCGTTGTGTTACCGGCTAAAGACCTCTTCGGCGATGCGTGCGCTCTCGGCGGCGTCCTTGGCGTAGTAGTCTGCGCCAATCTGCTTGGCGTATTCGGGGGTGAGCACGGCGCCGCCCACGATGATCTTGACGCCCGGGATCTCGGCATGGAGCAGCTTGATGGTCTCCTCCATGGCGACGACCGTGGTGGTCATAAGCGCCGAGAGGCCGACGAGCTTAATGTCGCGCTCCTTGACGGTCTTGAGCACCTCTTGCGGGTCGACGTCGCGACCCAGATCAAAGACGGTATAGCCGTAGTTATCGAGCAGCATCTTGACGATGTTTTTACCGATGTCGTGGATATCGCCCTTGACGGTGGCCACGCAGATCTTGCCCTTGTCGGCAATCTCGCCGGCAGGCATCATGCGTTTGATGGTATCGAAGCCCACGCGCGCGGCCTCGGCTGAGGCCATGAGCTGCGGCAAGAAGAACTTGCCCTGGTCAAAGAGGACTCCGACCTCGTCGAGGGCGGGGATAAAGTGGTTGTTGATGAGGTCCATGGCGTCGTGATCTGCCAGCAGACGCTCGGTCTCGGCCGCGATTTCGCCCTTGCGGCCCGAGACGACCATGTGGCGGATGGGGTCGTCATCGGCGCTTGCGGTGGTGCTTGCGGCAGGTGCGGCATCGCTCGATGCTGACTGGGCGGCCGCCGGGTTGGCGGCAATCTTGTACGGGTCGGTCCAGCCGGCGTAGCGCTCGATGTATCCGGTCGAGCCCTCGTCCTCGACGCTCAGCACGCGATAGCTGTAGACGGTATCCATAAAGCGCTTGGAACCTGGGTTCATGATGGGGGCGTCCAGGCCCGCGCCGAAGGCGGCAGCCAAAAAGACCGAGCCCAGCAGCGGGCGGGCAGGCAGGCCAAAGCTGATGTTCGACACGCCGAGTGCGCATTTGACGCCCAGGCGCTCCTTGCACATAGACATGGCACGTAGGATCTGCTCAGCCTGGCGCTGGTTGGTCGAGGCGGTCATGACCAGGCAGTCGATGAGGATACGGTCCGGGCCGATGCCGTAACGGGCGGCTTCGGCCACGATGCGCTCGGCGATGGCGAAGCGAGCCTCGGCGGTATCGGGGATGCCGCCCTCGTCAAGCGTGAGGCCGACGACGTTGGTGCCATAGTGGGCGACCAGCGGGAAGATCTCGTCCATGATCTGCTGCTTGCCGTTAACCGAGTTGATGATGGGCTTGCCGGCGTAACGGCGCACGGCGGCCTCGACGGCGGCGGGGTCGGTGGAGTCGATCTGCAGCGGCAGCAGCGTGGAGCCTTGGAGCTGCTCGGTCGCTTGCTGGATGACCTTGACCTCATCGATCTCGGGCAGGCCCACGTTGACGTCTAGGATGTCGGCACCCTGCTCTTGCTGGCTGATGCCCTGGCTCACGACGTAGTCCAGGTCGCCGTCGCGTAGGGCCTGCTGCAGGCGCTTTTTGCCGGTGGGGTTGATGCGCTCGCCGATGACGGCGATCTTGTGGCCATCGCAGGGAAGGTTCACGACCGTCTGGGCGCTCGTGACCGACATACTGGGCTTGCGATGGCGTGGGCTGGGCGTGTGGTTGTCGATAAGCGTGCGTAGAGCCGCCATGTGCGCCGGTGTGGTGCCACAGCAACCGCCCACGACGCTCACGCCGTCCTCGATCATGCCGGCGACGGCCTCGGCGTACTCGGGTGCCTGGATATCAAAGACGGTATTGCCGTCATCGTCCACGCGGGGCAGTCCCGCATTGGCCTGCACCATAATGGGCTTGTCGGTGACGGTGAGCATACGCGCGGCGAGTCCTCGGAGCTCGGCCGGGCCCTGGCTGCAGTTGATGCCCAGGACGTCGGCGCCGATGGCGTCGAGGGTGATGGCAGCGACCTCGGGGCTCGTGCCCAAGAAGGTGCGGCCGTCTTCCTCAAAGGTCATGGTGGCAAAGACGGGCAGGTCGGA